>NZ_FNIN01000015.1 GCF_900104045.1 Desulfonauticus submarinus | reverse complement strand
GCGCCAATGATACTGCCCTATTTAAAGGGTGGGAAAGTAGGTCGATCCCAGAACGGTCTTCTCTTCTATATCCCACATAAATCAATCCTAACTCTGATTAAAATTAATAAACTATTACATCTCGCCCTCTTCTTTTAGCAACGTATAATTTATCATCAACCTCTTTTAAGAGTTCTTCTATGCTTTTATTAGAATTGTATTCTGCAATGCCAATACTTATTGTTATTTTTTTATTTATTTTAAATTTATGGCTTGCAACTGCTGTTTTGAGCCTAGTTGCAATTACTTGAGCCTCTTCCATAGATGTCTCAGGGCATAAAATCATAAATTCTTCTCCACCCCATCTACTAATGGTGTCGGTAATGCGAAAAATTTTTTTAGTAATGTTAGCAATATCTTGTAAAACAGCATCTCCTGCTTGATGACCATAAGAGTCATTTATTTGTTTGAACCAGTCTATATCAAACATAATAATAGAGAATACCTTACCATATCTAGTAAATCTATTTTTTTCATTTTCCAATTCCTCAATTATTTTCCGTCGATTGAATAGCTTAGTTAACTGGTCAGTTATTGACATCATTGCAAGTTGGTTATTGGCTTTTTGTAATGCTTTATTTTTATTATATAATTCACTCCTTGTAAGCTGTTCTATATATGACGCAATTGCCCCTATTTCATTTTTAGGATATTTAGGAATTTTATTGGATAAATTATGTCCTTTTACAACCATTTCAACGTCTTTTTTTAGATTTAATAATGGCAATACAATTTTTTTACTTAATGATCTACTATATAGCCATCCTAATAATATAGATATAAAGCTTATACTAATAATAATGACTAATATTTTGTTTATTATTGGACTAGTAATTTCGCTCATATTAACAGTAGTGATTACAACCCATCCTACTGCATCTATACGGTTAAAATAGGCAAGTTTTTTTGAATTATTATAAGTATACGTAAATGTACCTGACTTATTTTTATTAAAATCAATTGATATATGAAAAATATCAAAAATTTTTTTACCAAAAAAATTTTTGTTTTTATAAGCTATAAAACTTCCATCAAGTTTAATAATATAGCTGAACAATGTATTTAAATTCTTGTCCTTTGCGTTTAGTATATGTAAAATTCGGTCAAGAGAATAGTCTACAGCTATGACTCCAGAAATTTTATTTTGATCATCTACCAAGACTTTACTTACAGAAATTAACCATTCTTTACTTTTCATTTCTTGATATAAGACTCCATCAGATATTTTAGGATTAGACTTAATCGCAGCTTGGTACCATGGACGAGTAGTAGGATCGAAATTAATAGGTGGTATATAGTTATTTATAACTAGTGATTTATTTTTATATCCTGAATAGATATAATTAATGCTTTTATCTATTTCAGATAATGTTTTGTATAATCTCAAAACATCTTTTTTAGCACTTTCATCTAAGGTTAATAAATTCCTAACCTTTTTATTTTTACTTAAAAATTTAACAGAATTATAGATTTTTATAAATTCACCTTCTATAAAATATTTTAGGGATAGGTTTTTGTATTTCAAAATAGTATTTATGTTTTCTATGCGAGAGTAATAAAAAATAATAGAAAATGATATTGAAAATATCATTATCATGAATATAGCATATAATATGCTATATTTAAATAGTTCTTTTTTTAATGTTCTATTGTTTTTCATTTTTTTACTAAAGTAAATAATTGGTTTATGAAAAATTTTATATCCATAATTTATTATATTTAGAAACTATTAAGTTGTTTTCTTAGTATAGTTTTTTAGATATTTTTTTTGCTCTTAAATTATAAGTTTTATTTTTACAATTTCTTTTTTATTGAAAATTTGGTTTGAGATTATATTTTAAGGTAATTCCTAAATTTATTCCATAGCTGTTTTATCTAAATTGTCAAAATAAGAAAAAAGAGATGGATTGTGTTAAGTAATTACTTAAAATTTATATAGCTCGCCTTTAAAATATTAAATTAATTTGACAATTTTTATCGTTCGAACTAAAGTTTTACAAAATATCTATCGATGGAGATTTAGTATGCAAATTATAACAGTGTCTCCTAAATATCAAATTGTTATACCAAAAACAATTAGAGAATCTCTGCGTCTTCATCCTGGCCAAAAAATGTATATTGTGGAATATGAAGGCAGGATTGAACTTATTCCTGAGCGAGATATAAAAGAGCTTCGCGGATTTCTTAAAGGAATAAATACTGAATTTAAGCGTGAGGAAGATAGGGTATGAATAACAACATTGTGGATTCTTCAGGTTGGTTAGCTTATTTTGCCGATGAACCAAATGCAAAACATTTTTATGAACCTTTAAGTAATTTTAATTCACTTATTGTTCCAACCATAACAATATATGAGGTTTTTAAGGTAGTATGTCGGGAAGCAAGTGAAACTAAAGCTCTACAGGCAATTGTGGCTATGGGAAAAGGAAAGATTGTGGATTTAACACCCTCTATAGCAATTGCTGCGGCGAAAATAAGCCTAAAATATCAAATACCAATGGCTGATAGTATTATTATCGCAACGGCAGAAGAATATAATGCTACTATATGGACTCAAGATTCAGATTTTAAAAATATAAATAACGTGGAATATTTTCCTAAGAATATGTAAAATGTTAATTATTTAGGACAACACTATTTTTTGTTCTTAGGTTGAAAAATTCATTTTTAATTGGATAAAATTTTTTTAGGTTTAGTTAAAAATGATTTAATATTTTTAATTTTAGGAAAAAGAATAACATTTAACATTTGGTTGACAAGACCTAGGTAAGAAGATTAAATCTTATTTTTCCTTTTTGCGAGAGTGGCGGAATTGGTAGACGCACTGGACTTAGGATCCAGCGGCTTGTCCGTGGGGGTTCGAGTCCCCCCTCTCGCACCATTATTTTAAGGAGGTTATTTTTATTATGGAATATCAAGTGGAACAGGTATCCCCTGTTAAACGCAAAATTAATGTTCAAGTACCTAAGGAAGAAGTAGAAGCTGCTCTTTCTGCGACAATTGCTCTTTATAGAAGAGATGTAGATTTGAAAGGTTTTAGAAAAGGTAAAGTTCCTGCTTCAGTTATTGAGAATCGTTTTAGGAAACAAATTTATAACGAAGCTCAGACTGATTTAATTAATTTACATATAAATGAAATTTTAAATGAATTAAAAATTACCCCTATTTCACGAATAGATGTAGATGCTAGTGAATTAAAAAAAGGAGAAGAGTATTCTTATTCCTTTAGCTTTGAAGTGGCTCCTGAATTTGAATTGCCAGAATATAGAGGGTTGGAAGTTGAAGAAGAAGAGGTGGTAGTTAAGGAAGAAGAAGTTGAAGCAGTAATTGAAAGGCTTAGAAATAGAATGGCAGAGTTTGTAGTGGTAGAGGAAAATAGAAATCCTCAGCCTGGGGATGCAGTAGTGATAGATTTTAAGGCATTTGATGGAGAAGAGCCTATAGAAGGAATTGCTGCGAGTAATTTTCAGTTAGTTTTAGGAGAAGGGCAGGCATTAGAAGATTTTGAGAAAATTATTTATGGTTTGAAAGCAGGAGAGAGTGGGTCTGGAGATGTAAAATTACCAGATGATTTTATTAATAAAGATTTGGCAGGCAAAACTATTAAGATGGAAGTGACTTTGCACGCAGTAAAAGAGAAAAAATTGCCTGCTTTAGATGATGGTTTTGCTCGTAAGGTGGGTAATTTTAAGAATCTTAAAGAGTTACGGGATTCGATTTTTAAATCCTATGAGGCTACGCGTAAAGAATTAAGTAAAAGCGTAGCTCAGAAAAAGCTTTTAGATGACTTAAAAAGCAAAGTAGAATTTGACTTACCTCCTTCCTTGGTTGAATTTCATCTTGAGCAAAAGATCAAAGAATATATAGATAAATTGGAGAGACAAGGTAAAAATCTTGAATCCACAGGTAAGACTATAGAGGATTTGAAAAAAGAGTTTAGAGAAGAAGCTGAAGAAATTACAAAGTCAGAGATTTTTCTTTTAGCTGTGGCTCAACAAGAGGGGTTAAAGGTTGATTATAGTGAAGTTGATGCAGAATTACAAAAAATAGCTACCTATAGTGGACAGTCTTTTGAAGCGATTAAAGAGTTTTATGAAAAAAATAATTTGTTAGTTGCTTTAAAGGATAAAATTTTGGCAGATAAGGCCATGGAGTTAATTTATTCTGAAGCTAAGGTAAAGAAAGTACCTCCTCAAGATAAGGAGCAGGAGGCAGATGAATCTTCTACAGATAAAGATAAAGAAAATAAATAAAGAAGATTAGGGCCGCTTTTTAAAGCGGCCCTAGTTTTATCTCCTTCCCCTTATATTTTCTTTCAAAAAACTCTAGTCAGGGATTTAAAAAAAGTTTATCTTACTAAATATTAAATTAGTTAAAAGGAGAAAGTTATGTCTTATTCCATTCCGATGGTTATAGAAACCACTGGAAGAGGCGAGAGAGCTTATGATATTTTTTCTAGATTATTACGCGACAGAATTATTTTATTAGGAACACCTATTGATGATCATGTCGCTAATCTTATTTGTGCAGAGTTATTGTTTTTAGAATCTGATAATCCTGAAAAAGAAATTAACTTTTATATTAATTCCCCAGGAGGTTCTGTTACCGCTGGCTTGGCTATTTATGATACTATGCAATATATTTCTGCACCTGTGGCCACTGTTTGTATCGGACAAGCAGCTAGTATGGCTGCATTGCTTTTAGCTGCTGGAGAAAAAGGGATGCGTTATGCTTTGCCTCATAGTAGAATACTTATTCACCAACCTATGGGGGGATTTCAAGGACAAGCTACTGATATTGATATCCAAGCTAAAGAGATTATCCGCTTAAAGAGTATTTTAAATGAAATTTTGTCTAAACATACGGGTAAAGATATTAAAAAGGTAGAAAAAGACACTGAAAGAGATTATTTTATGGGAGCTAAAGAAGCTTTATCCTATGGGATTATAGATAAAGTTTTAACGTCACGAGAAGATATAAAATAAGGAGAATTTTTTATGGGTAAGAAACCTTCCACTTATTTAAAAGATATAAAGTGTTCTTTTTGTGGAAAGAATCAAGATGAAGTGGATAGATTGATTGCAGGACCAAATGTTTATATTTGTAATGAGTGTGTAGCATTGTGTGAGGAAATTATTTCCCAAGAAGAAGAACCTACTCAGGTAGCACAAGAAGAATTACTTCCACCAGCAGAAATAAAAAAAGCTTTAGATGCCTATGTTATAGGACAGGAGCAGGCAAAAAAAGTATTGTCAGTAGCTGTGTATAACCATTATAAAAGAATTTATTATAAAGATTTTAAAGTAACTAAAGATGATGTAGAACTAGATAAATCCAATATTTTGTTAATTGGGCCAACAGGCTCTGGCAAAACTTTATTGGCCAAAACATTAGCTAAAATATTAAGAGTGCCATTTGCTATAGCAGATGCTACTACTCTTACTGAGGCTGGATATGTTGGAGAAGATGTAGAAAATATTTTAGTTCAATTAGTTCAAAATGCTGATTATGATCTTGAAGCTGCTTCAAAAGGAATTATTTATATAGATGAGATAGATAAAATAGGACGTAAAGGAGATAATCCTTCTATTACCAGAGATGTTTCTGGAGAAGGGGTGCAACAAGCACTTTTAAAAATTATAGAAGGAACTGTTGCTAATATCCCCCCCAAGGGTGGTCGTAAACATCCTCAGCAAGAATTTTTAAAAATAGATACTTCTAATATTCTGTTTATTATGGGAGGAGCTTTTATTGGATTGGAAAAAATTGTTCAACAGAGAATTGCTGGCAGTGCTTTGGGGTTTGGCGCAAAGATTGTACGAAAAGAATATGACGCCAATGAGCTTTTATCTCAAGTAGTTCCAGAAGACTTAATTCATTTTGGTTTAATCCCAGAATTTATAGGTAGGATACCAGTGATAACAGCTTTAAGAGAGCTTACAGAAGAGGATTTAGTTAGAATCTTAATAGAGCCTCGTAACTCTCTTACTAAACAATATCAGAAGTTGTTTGAATTAGATAATGTAAAATTAAGATTTACAAGGAATGCGCTTAAGGCAATAGCTAAAAGAGCTCATGCTAATAAAACTGGTGCTAGAGGACTTCGTAGTGTAATGGAAAGTATTATGTTAGATATTATGTATAAGTTACCCTCTATGCAAAGAGTAAAAGAATGCTTAGTTAATAAAGCTGTAGTAGAGAATAATTTAGAACCAATTGTAATATATGACCAAGAAAGTAAAAGTGCTTAAATAAAAAAACGATAGAGAGGTATAAGGCTTATGAATAAGGATAGCCTTTTGTATTTTGCTCCAGATGAAGAGATATTGCCTGTGATGTCCCTTAGAGAAGTGGTAATGTTTCCTAAAGCGATAATACCACTTTTTGTGGGACGTAAGCAGTCAGTTAAAGCGATAGAAGCTGCTTTGAACGATTTTGATAAAAGAATTTTTTTGGTGACTCAAAAAAATCCAGAGGTTGAAGAGCCAAGTTTAGATGATATTTATGAGGTTGGATGTGTAGCCAGAGTGCTGCAAATGTTTAAATTGCCAGATGGAACTCGTAAGGTTCTTTTTGAAGGTATTTATAGAGCTAAAATAGATAAACAAAGTTTTTCAAAAGAAGAATTTTATAAATCTAGAGTATTTAGTTTTCCAGATAGTGATTATGATGAAAAAAAAGCTGAGACTTTTATTCGATTAGTGCAAGAAGCTTTGGAAGAGTTTTCTAAGTTAAATCCAAAAATGGCTAAGGAATCTTTGTTAACATTAGCTAATATAAAGGACCCTTCTTTTTTGGCTGATGGAATATTACCCCATTTAAGTAATGTTAAATTCCAAGAAAAACAACAAGTTTTAGAAATAGCTGATCCTTTAGTACGTTTAGAAAAGGTTTATGGGTATTTAATGGGGGAAATAGAGATTATAGCTTTGGAGCAAAAAATAAAAGAACGAGTTAAAAAACAAATGGAGCAAAATCAGAGAGAGTATTATCTTTCTGAGCAGCTAAAGGCTATCCATAAAGAGATGGGAAGAGATGTTGATCCCAAGGCAGAGCTGGATAAACTAGAGACAAGAGTAAAAGAAAAAAATATGCCAGAAGAGGCAAAAGAAAGAGCTTTTGAAGAGATTAAGAAATTACGTATTACGCCTACAAATTCAGCTGAATATACCGTTAGCTATAATTATATAGATTGGATTTTGTCTTTACCTTGGAATGAGATTAAAGAAATAAATATAGATTTAAAAGAAGCCGCTAAAATTTTAGATAATGATCATTATGGATTAGAGAAACCAAAAGAAAGAATTTTAGAGTATTTAGCAGTGCAAAATTTAGTGGATAAAATTAGAGGACCTATTTTGTGTTTAGTAGGTCCTCCTGGAGTGGGAAAAACTTCTTTAGCTAAATCTGTTGCAAGGGCCATGAAAAGGGAGTTCGTGCGTCTTTCTTTAGGGGGAGTTAGAGATGAGGCAGAGATTAGAGGTCATAGGCGTACTTATGTAGGGGCCTTACCAGGTAAGATCATTCAAAGTTTAAAAAAAGTAAAATATAATAATCCTGTTTTTTGTTTGGATGAAGTTGATAAAATGAGTACAGATTTTAGAGGAGATCCTTCTGCTGCTTTGCTTGAGGTGCTAGATCCAGAACAAAATTACGCCTTTAATGACCATTATTTGGATTTAGATTATGATTTATCTAATGTTTTTTTTATAACTACTGCTAACAGCCTTCATACTATTCCTCTTCCTTTGCAAGATAGAATGGAAATAATAAAACTGCCTGGTTATCTTGAGACAGAAAAGAAAAAGATAGCAAAATATTTTTTATTGCCAAAACAGTTGAAGATGCATGGACTAGATAAAAAACAAATAAAATTTTCTGATGGAGCTATAGAAAAAGTTATTAGAGAATATACAAGAGAAGCTGGGGTTAGAAACTTGGAAAGGGAAATTGCTTCTATTTGTAGAAAGGTTGCTAAAAAAATTGTAGAAGATAAAATAGAGCAAGTTCAGATTACTAAAGTTAATTTATCTTCTTATCTTGGAGTACCTAAAGTACGCCATAGTGAAAAAGAAGAAGAGCCTTTAGTTGGTGTAACAAATGGTTTGGCTTGGACAGAAATGGGAGGGGAGATATTGTTGGTTGAAGTTACTATTATGCCTGGTACTGGAAAATTAGAGATTACTGGCAAGCTTGGAGAGGTGATGCAAGAAAGTGCCAAGGCCGCATTTAGTTATGTCCGATCTCGTTCAGAGGTGTTTGGTTTAAAACCAGATTTTTATAAAGAAATAGATGTGCATATTCATGTGCCAGAAGGAGCAACTCCAAAGGATGGTCCATCTGCAGGAATAACTTTAGCCACTAGTTTGGTTTCTGCATTGCTTAATATTCCTGTCCGAAATGATCTTGCTATGACAGGAGAGATTACTTTAAGGGGAAGAGTACTTCCGATTGGAGGATTAAGAGAAAAATTGTTGGCTGCTAAGCGCTCCGCAATTGAAAAGGTTATTATTCCTTTAGATAATGTAAGGGATTTAGATGAAGTGCCAGAAGAAATTTTAAAAGGCCTTAAACTTATAAAAGTTAAACATATGGATGAAGTTTTGCCAGAAGCCTTGTTAGGCGTAAATAAAGATTCTATTTTTTGTGGACAACATAATCATATTTCTTTGACTCAAAAGCTGTTGAAAGCAGAATTTAGATCTTCTGCTCAACAATAAAATTTTTTTACTTATAGATAGGGAGACTGACTTTTAAAATAAAAAGGAAAATAATGGTATTTTTATTGTTTCTCTATAAAGGATGCTAGGTATTTTAGTAGTCTGAGAAAGAAGTCTTTTTGTTTGTAATTATATCTAAACTCTAATTCCTTGAAGTAAAGAAGAAAGTTTAGTTCACTGGTCGTTCTGAAACTATGTAAACGTCTTTTAGCAAAAGGCCAGAAATTTTTATTACCATCTAAGGCAATATATCGCCCTTGATGCTTTAAATTATATGTAGTTGTAATTTTATGATCATAAACTAATAAGCTTAAATATTGTCTTACAGGTGCAGTATAGATTATTTGACCAATTTTTTTACTTGGAAGTTTAAAATTTAATTTTAGGTGAACAAAACTTTCTAAATCTAAGTCTGGCAAAAAATCTATGAATACGTGTTTTTCTTGTTCTATTAAGCCAAATACTGGTGGATTTTGAATTCTAGCTTTCTTTTTAGAGGGAAAGGAATATAGATTAAAATGCTTGATAAGAGAAGATCCATCTAAAGAATTGGCTAAGATAGCTAGTCTAATAGAAGTTAGGGCTTTTCGTATAGTATTATAACTCAGGCCCAGTTGATGAGCTATTTCATCAGGCCTTGTTTCCATCTCAAAAAGCTTTACTATTCTTAACCAGTCATCTGGCTTAATTCTGACTATATTAAAATAACGAGCAGTAAAATCTGTAAAAATGGTATTACAACGTAGGCACTTTCTTTTTTGAGAAGAAAGTTTTTTAAATTTTCTGCTTTTGCAACTTGGACAAAAACGTTGGTAATTGGGCCAACAAAGTTTAGCAATAAAGTTTGCAGCTTTTTTTGGGGAATAGACTAATCGTTCATATTCTTTTAATAGCATTATGCTAAATGATTTTATTCAATTTTTTCCCAATATCTACATCCTTTTACAGGACAGGCCAGATATTCTCCTCTAGCTTTACTTTCCTTTTTTACCAAGATGGAGAATCCACATTTAGGGCATTTTTGGGCTACAGGATAGTTCCAAACAGCAAACTTACATTTAGGATAATTAGAACAAGCATAAAAGATTTTTCCTTTTTTAGTACTTCTTTCTACTAACTCTCCATCACAACCTTGTTCTGGACAAGGTACTTTAGTGGAATAACTGGCAGTATAGTTACATTTAGGATAATTAGAACAGGCTAAAAATCTAGCCCCTGTTCTTGCTTTTTTTTCTACTACAGGGTTACCACATTTTGGACATTTACCTACAATTTTAGGAGGTTGTTCTTCTGGTTTTATTAGAACGATTTCTCCATTTTCAGTGCGTTTAAAATTAGAAGTGTTTTTACATTTAGGATAATTAGAACAGGCTAGAAATGGGCCATTTTTCCCAAACTTGACTAGCATAGGATTCCCACATTTACTGCATTTAATTTCAGTTTGTTCTCCATTTTTTAAGGAGCGCATTTCTTTTTGAGCTGCTTCTAACGTTGGATAAAATTCTTTGGCAAATTCCCTTAATACTTCTTGCCAGTCCTTTTCTCCTATAGCGATTTTATCCAGTTCTTCTTCCATTTTTGCTGTAAAATTGACATCTAATAGTTTAGGAAAATGTTGTATAAGAAGATCGCATACAGACATTCCAAGTTCTGTGGGAATAAGCTGTTTTTCTTCTAATAATGCATATTTTCTAGCAAGAAGAGTAGATATAATCGTAGCATAAGTAGAAGGACGCCCTATTCCTAGTTCTTCCATTTTTTTTACTAGAGTTGCTTCACTGTACCTAGCCGGGGGTTGGGTAAATTTTTGTTTTATATCCAATTTTTCTAAGTTAAAGTTTGTACCTTCTGTAAGATTAGGTAAAAGGTTTTCTTTAATTTTACCAGGAGAATAAATTTTTAAAAAACCAGGAAATGCGATCTGCTCACCTTTTGTTTGCCATAATGTTTTACCTGCTTGGATATGAAAAATTGTAGCTAAAATTGTAGCTGATGTCATTTGTGAAGCAATGAATCTTTCCCAAATTAGTTTATAGAGTTTAAATTGATCTGCAGGGAGATAAGCTCGTATTTCTTCAGGAGTTAGAGTTGGGTCTACAGGTCGAATAGCTTCATGAGCATCTTGGGCAGTAGATTTGGTTTTATATTTTTTTGCCTTAGGAGGACAATACTTAGAGCCTAAGGTCTTTTTTATCCATTCTCTAGCCAATTTTTGAGCTTCTGGAGCAATGCGCACAGAGTCTGTACGCATATAGGTTATAAGTGCAATGGTTCCCTTTTCTCCTAGGTCCACTCCTTCGTATAGACGTTGAGCAATGCTCATTGTTCGAGACGCAGAAAAGTTAAATCGGATATTTGCCTCTTGTTGAAGCGTAGATGTAATAAAAGGTGGTTTAGGGTTTCTTTTTTGTTGTTTTTGTTCTATTTTATGTAATATAAACTGCTGCTTTGCTAAATAATCTTTTAATTCAGATGCTTGTTTTTCATTGGTTATTTTAGCCTTTTTATTACTTATTTTGACGAGGTCTGCTTGTAATTCATATTCACTTTTTTTTAGTAAAGCCTTAAATACCCAATATTCTTGTGGTTGAAAACTATAACGTTCTTTTTCTCTTTCTACTAATAAACGTAAAGCCACAGATTGAACTCTACCAGCAGAAAGACCTCGTTGGACTTTTTTCCAAAGTAAAGGTGAAATTTTATATCCTACTAAACGATCTAAAATGCGTCTTGCTTGTTGAGAATTGAATAATTTTTCATCTAATGATCTAGGGTTATTTAAAGCTTCTAAAACAGCTCTTTTGGTTATTTCATTAAATTGGATACGTAAAAAGTTAGAGTTTTTTTGTTTAATAACTTCAGCAATATGCCAGGCAATAGCTTCACCTTCTCTATCTGGATCAGGGGCTAAATAAATATTTCCCACTTTAGCTGCTATTTTTTGGAGCTTATTAACGACCTTTTCTTTGCCAGGGATAATGACATAGGTAGGTAAAAATTCTTCACCTTCTGTCACTCCTAATTCTTTGGTAGGTAAATCTCTGATATGTCCTAAGGATGCTTCAATTTTATAACCTTTGCCAAGGAATTTTTTAATGGTTTTTACTTTTGCTGGGGATTCTACAATAATTAAATGTGTTGCCATAATGATTTGGGGATATATCCATAGGATAGAGTCTTGGCAAGAAAAAATAATAAAGGGACTCTTTAAAGAGTCCCTTTATTATTTTAATATCAATTAAAACTAATTCTTTTTTCTTTTTTCCCACAATTTCATAGATTCCATTTTTTTACGTCTTTCTCTAGCTAAGCTTTTACATACTAAAGAAACGTTCTTTTTATATCCCCATTTTTCTTTGTATTCTTGAGGAGTTAATCCATGAGATGCTAAATGTTTTTTTGTTAAAACTTTAAAGCTCTTACCGCATTCTAAGCAAATGATACTTTTTTCTCTAATTGCTTTTTTAGGTTCTACAGCAGGTTTTTGCTCTACCTCTGTGTCTGTTCCTTCACTTACTTTTTTGATACCTTCAGCCACTCTTTGAACCATAGAAGTGATTTCTTCTTCTGTCATGGTTCTAACAGAAGCTTGGGCTTTCACAATTTCTAAAGCTTGTTTTACATATTCTTCCATTCTTTCCCTCCTTATTATTATATGATAGATGAATGTGCTAAGTAAAGTATTCTAGATATTTATATTGCTTTGTCAATAGCATATTAAAAAAATATGGATTGATAGCTTTTCATTAAATCAACACTATTTTTTTATTAAAGCTAATTTTACTAAAGTTAAATAATTATTATAAGTTAGAGAAAAAAAGGTTAAATTAATTGTTCCTAATTTGTTCCTTTTTTTAAAAAAATAAAATAAAAAAAATGGAAATTAAATATAGCATAGTACTCTATAAAGAGTTTTAGGAAAGTGAGGAGTTAAGTTATAATGTTCCATTGGTTTGGATAGGAGAATCTTAATTATTTTTATTGAGAGTGTTGTTTGCCTATGTTACCTAGAAATTTACTTTTCATTTTTCTGGCAGATTTGATTTGTCTTTTATAATTTGGTTAGAGTATATTTGCGCACGAGTTTTTATGTATTTTGGGCAAGAGGATAGAAAATATAAGAAAACTTACTTAAAAGGAGAGTAAAGATGAAAAGAGTTTTTTTATTTTTAGTCGTATCTCTATTTTTAGGAAGTAGTTTAAGTTTTGCTCAAGATTACGATAAAGAAATAAAACGTTTAAAACAAAAAATCATTGAGCTTCAAAATAAAGCCCCGTTTGGAATAGAAAAGATGTTGCCTTGTAAGAAAATATTTAATTTTGGGATGTATGTTCCTACAGAATCTACTAGTTTAAGGAAGGGCGATACTCTATTGATTTATATAGAACCAAAAAATTTTTTTATTTCTTCACGTGATGGAATGTATGAAACTTGGATAACAGAGGACATAAATATTTTAGATGAAAAAGGTAATGTTGTTTTTAAAAAAACTAATATGGTAGAATCACATATTGTTAGCAAATCTCCTATATTTGATATTTTTTTCCAAAATAGTTTGAACTTAGGCGGTGTTCCTGAAGGACATTATAAGTTTAGGGCTATTTTATATGATAAATTAAAAGGTACATCTACATATAAAGATGTAGATTTTTATGTCTCAAAATAAAATTTTTGTGATAAAAGCCCCAAGCACTAATTAGTACTTGGGGCTTAAAGGGGAGGTGAAGATAAAAAATAATTTAATTATTCTATCCAATCATCGTCTTCTTCAATAGGAGCAAAACCTCTTCTCATGGTATTTTCTGTTACGCATCTAGGATCCATAAATTGGAGAAGGTAATCTGGGCCCCCTGCCTTAGAACCAACTCCAGACATTTTAAATCCTCCAAAAGGCTGTCTTTCTACTAAAGCACCTGTAATGCCTCGGTTAAGGTAGAGATTTCCAACCCTAAATTCTTTTCGTGCTCTCTCTAAATGTCGTGGGCTTCTGGAGAATATTCCACCTGTAAGAGCAAATCTAGTGGAATTTGCCCATTCTATTGCTTGATCTAGATTTTTTACTTTCATAATAGCGAGCACAGGCCCAAATATTTCTTCCTGAGCTAGTCTATGTTCTGGGGTAATATTTTCTACAATAGTTAGAGGAACGTAATATCCTTTTTCAGGGATATCGTCTCTTATAAGAAGAATGTTTCCTTCTTTTTTAGCCAGTTCTACATATTCTGATATTTTCTTTTGAGCATTTGCGTCAATAACTGGGCCCATATAATAATGAGGATCTTCTGCAGGCCCAATAGCGATGGATTTGGCTGCTGCTACTAAACGTTTTACAAAGCGATCATAGATGCTTTCCAATACAATTACTCTAGAGCAGGCAGAACATTTTTGGCCTTGAAACCCAAAGGCAGAATAAATGATATGGATTATAGCTTCATCTAAATCTGCATCATCATCTATGATGATAGCGTTTTTACCTCCCATTTCTGCTATGACTTTTTTAACTTGTTCCTGTCCTGTTTGTACTTTTGCGGCTTTTTCTATAATTCTTAAGCCTACCTCCATTGAACCTGTAAAAGCAATTAGACTTATGTCTGGGTGTTCAACTAAGTAATCACCTATTACACTACCTCTACCAGGTACATAATTAAATACGCCTTTGGGGATACCAGCAGCTTCATATATTTTGGCTAAGGTGTATCCTACCACTGCTGAAGTTCCTGCTGGCTTGTACAACACACAGTTGCCAGCTACAAGCGCTGCAGATGTCATTCCACAAGAGATAGCTAGAGGGAAGTTCCAAGGAGCAATTACTGCAGCAATGCCTTTGGGTTGATAAAAAAGATGGTTTAATTCTCCGGGAGCACGTCCCATTTTTCTGGGATTGCCAAGTCTGATCATTTCTCTTGCATAATATTCTAGAAAGTCAATAGCTTCAGATACATCTGCATGGGCTTGATCCCATTGTTTCCCTACTTCCAAAATTTGCCATGCAGAAAGATGATAAATATTTTTACGCGCATAATCAGCTGCTTTAAATAAATATTTGGCTCGTTCCTCAGGGCTCAGATCTCTCCACGCAGGAAAAGCATCTCTAGCCGCGCTAATCGCTTGGTCAATCTCTTTGACAGAGGCTTGACAGATATGGCCTATTACCTCATCTGGGTTGGCTGGATTTACAGAAGTAAGCTTATCTTCAGTTAAAACCTCCTCCCCATTTATAATAAGAGGATAAGTTTTTCCCAACTGTTCTCTTACTTCTTTAATTGCCCGAGGAAAGGCATCTCGTTCGAATTTTTTAGTAAAATCTACAAAGGGATGATTCTCAAATGGAGGGATTTTCCCTTCTTGTGCTTTTTTGAGTTTTTGTTTGCGTTTTTGTTTTTCTTCTTCTGCTAAGATTACAGGATCTTCTAAGAGTCGATCAAGTTCTGCTCCTTCTGCAAAACTCTGGCGTAAGAAGGATTCATTAGCAGTGTTTTCTAATAGCCTTCTTACAAGATAAGCCATTCCTGGAATAAGATCTCCATAAGGAGCATATAATCTTACTCTTTTAGCTACATTCAAAAGGCCTTTGCGAACAGGTTCTGCCATTCCATAAAGTACTTGGAATTCATATCTGTTTTCAGGAACTCCTAATTCCAAGGCTGTTTCTAAAACAGCAGAAATAGTCCGAATGTTGTGAGAACCACACGCAAAATAACATATATCGTGGTTTTCTAAGATTTTTTGAGCTTGACGTTCAAATGCTGCATCACTCTCAGCTTTTATAGTATAAACAGGGATTTCTTGCCCTTTTTGTTTAGCTATTACTGTTTCATAATCCCAATAGGCACCTTTTACGAGACGGATGGCAATATTTATTTTTTCTGCTCTTGCCCAGGAAAGAAGTTCATCCAAGTCTCTATCTGTATCTTTTAGATAAGCCTGCAATACAATTGCCAATTCATTAAAATCCCGAAACTCTGGATCCATTTTTAATCGACGATAAACTTCTAAGGTAATATCTTTAAAGGCATATTGTTCCATATCTATACATAAATGACCATTTAATTCCTTAATTTTTCTAATTATAGGTTTTAGACGTTCCGCAATGGTTTCAACAGTATTTTCAAAGTCAACAGGTTTGGCTTGAGAATATAAGGCAGACGGCTTTATAGAGGCATTTATTTTGGGAGCATATCCCCAGTCTAGGTCATCACCTGTAAATAGACCCTTCCATTTTTTTGCTTCTTTGGCCAAAGCATCTAGAAGATCAAGATAGCTTTGCTGATACTGAAACCCTTCTTCTTCACTTACAGTAGCTTCACCTAAAATATCTACAGTAAAAGCAAAATTATCTTTTCTGAGTTTATTCAAAGTTTTGATAGCTTGTTTAGTGTTTTCACCAATAATAAATTGTTTAGCCATTGACTCTAAATTGGATCTAATTGTTTTGGCCAAAAGTTTCCCAGCTAATCCCTTGCCAAAACCTGCAGCTCCCTTAGCTCCCCATTTTAAAACAGCTGGTAGATCATGTTCGTCTCCTGTAAAATATTCTTCAATATGTCTAGTTAAGGATTCGGTAGTATCTAAATAGGGGAGTACATCTACAAATCTAAACAACTGGACTTTAAAATTTTCATTTTGCATTGCCCAATCCATAACTTTGCCAGTCCACCAACTTTTATTAAAGACAGAGGGCGCCTCTCCTCGGATACTGGTAAAAAATTCTTTACCTCGTTCTTTGATTTTTGCATTTAAATTTGCTTTGTCCATCCTAATCCTCCTTATTATTGTTCCGTTTTCGTTTATTTTTTTTCTCTTTTACTTGAGAAAGATCAACTCTGAGAGTTTCTAAGATTTCTTGTAAAACTAATGTGGTCCTAGTGTCTTTTACTCCTTCAATTTGACCGAATTTTTTTAAAAGATTAGTAAGAGAATCTGTATGAGCTACTCTTGCCTTAATTAAATAATTAAATTCTCCAGCAATATAATAAACTTCTTGTACTTCTTCTATTTGCGCCAATTGATAACCTATAGTTGTTGAGCCAACAGAATCTTCTGTCTTAACTAAAATGAATACAGTTAAAACTAAGCCTAATTTTTTTGGATTTAATCGTACTTCATATTTTTCTATAATTCCATTTTTTTCAAGCTTTCTAATTCTTTCTAAGATCCCAGATGGAGCCATGTTAAGCTGCCTAGCAATCTCAGCATTAGAAATCTTACCATTTTTTTGGAGTAAATTCAGTATTTTTTTGTCTATTTCGTCTATCATTCTAGAAACCCTCTTTTTTTCTGTAGTTAATTCAAAAAAATGCTGAAAGTCAAGAATAAAATAAAAATAGTTTTTATAAGGTAAAAAGTTGAAGGTAGTTTTATTTTGAGATGAGTATTGGGTTATGGAGAATAACTAATATTGGCGAGACAATGATAAGCAAGTTTGTCCTAAATTAAGAGAGATATTATAGAAAAATAGGTGATATATAATTCCTGAAACTAGTTGTTTTTTAGAAAGAATTTTGGCAGAAAAAATAAGTAGAGGCTATAGCTTGGTTTATTTTTAAGAATTGTTAGAAGTTAATAAGGAGTTTGGATGAATTTATTTCAATGGTTAAAGAGATTTTGGATATTGGAGTTGATGGTCATTTTTTTGTTAAGTATGATTTTTGGCCTTATAAGAGGATTGTTTTGTTTTTTTCCTGGTATAGGAGGAATGATAGCAGGAAGTATAGAGGGGTGGATTAGCGGTAAGGTATCTAAAGTGAGTGAGATTAATCTGATAAATTTCGGACAGAGGTTAAAATTTTTGGCTTTGGCTGTAGGTATATATTGTATAGTAAGTGTCTATATAAGTGGTTTTTTTAGATCTGGACCTGATGCTACAATTGGAAACTGGCTTTTAAGCATATTAGATGGGTATAAACAGGAGCCTTTTATTGGTGTGTCTCGATATAGTGCTCAAGTAGTTGAAGGAGGTCTTAAAGGTCCTTGGTGGTTGTTTTTTATTTTTTTAGATGGAATATGTTTTGCGTTTTTATTTTTGATTTCTTATGGTATTGCAGAAGATTAATTTTTTAGAGAAAAAATGGATAATATATTTGAAGAATTGAATTTTCCGTTTGTCTTAAAGTTGAGAGCTTCTGCTGGAGCAGGAAAAACCTATCAATTAATGATTGCTTATTTATGGCTTCTGTCAAAGCAGAAACGCGTTTCTTTGGATTCCTTAAAATCTATTGTTGCTCTTACTTTCACTAACCAAGCTACTTTTGAGATGAAACATAGGATTTTGCAAGGACTAAAAGATATTGTTTTGGAGAATGATAAAGGGAAAGCTCTAGTTAAGGTCACAGGCCTTATTCCTTCTCAAGCTAAAAAATGGTTGGATCTAATTTTAGATCGTTATTTTTGCTTTCAAGTAAAAACTCTTGATAGTTTTTTATTTAATCTTTTTCGCTTGCTTTCTTTGGAACTAGGATTTCCTCCTACTTTAAAGCCTGAATTTAATGAAGAATTTGTTTTAAATCAACTAATAGATAGGTTGTGGCGTATTTCGTTGCAAGATGATAATATTCAACAAGTGGTGTCTTCTTTAGTTGATGTTTTTTTAGAGATAGAACAAGTGCATGGATTTAATATAGAAAACAAATTAAAATCACGCCTTAGAGAAGTATTTTTTGAGCTATATAAAATTAAAAAAGACATTAATTTAAATTTTGATGTTGATAGTTTAAAATATCAAGAAAAAAGAATAAAAGAACTTGGTAATAAAATACTTAATTGGGTTGATGAAGTTGGACTAGAATTCAAATATTCTTGGCGGAAGGCTTTTTTAGATCCTATTGGATATTTTAATAGTGATAAATCATCTTTTTTAAATAAAGAAAGTATAAAAGAAATGTGTCGTGCAAATAAAAATAAAGATGTTTTAGATTTTTCTAAAATAGATAAATATTTTTTTAGATTTAAAAAAGAATTAGATACATATTTTTACTTAAAAGCAGATTTAAAAGTAAAACCATATATCCAAATTTGTTCTATTTTGAAAGATTTTTTGGCAGATTATTCCAGAGAAGAAGGAATAGTTTTACCAAATGATTGGATGTATTTATTAGAACAAAAGATAAAAGAACTAGATATTCCAACAATTTTTGCATTTTTAGGAGAGAGATGGAAACATTTTTTAATTGATGAATTTCAAGATACTAGTAATATTCAGTGGAATATTTTAAAGTTTTTTATTCAGAATAGTTTGGCAGAAGGAGGAAGTGTCTTTTTAGTAGGAGATCAAAAACAATCTATTTATATGTGGAGAGATGCTGATCCAGAGTTATTTTTAAATTGTCATAGAGAGTTACCAAATGCAGATTTTCATGAAGACACTTTAAAATATAATTGGCGTTCTTCACCATATATTATTGATTTCAATAATAAAGTATTTTCTTTTTTTTCTTCGGCCACAAATGAGATAGCTAGTATCTTTAAATTAGAAAATAATCGATTTCAAAGTAAATTGAAAGATTATTTTTCTTCTTTAGAACAATCTGTATGTGAAAAAAATAAAAATCTTAAAGGAAAGGTAAAGAGGTTTTTTAAGCAAGAAGACTGGGAACAAGATTTTTTAAGATTATTAAATAATATTTTAGAGAATAACGAGTTAAGTGATATTGCTATTTTAGTGCGTTCAAACGAACAGGCAAAAGAGATATCATCTCTTTTATTGGCAGCAAATATTCCTGTTATTTCTGAAAATAATTTAGTTTTGGAAGCTTCTTTTGTAATTAAGGGGTTAATAAATTTTTTACGCTTTGTAGATGATCCTATGGATGATGAGAAGGTTTTATCTTTTTGTTTAACTCCTATTTGTCCGTTGGAAAATGAATTTATTCTAAAAAATTATAGAGAGCTTGAGAAAGGTTTATTGTGGGACTGGTTAAAAAAACAGGATTTAGAAGAGGTAGCTTTCTTGAAATATTGTGTTCAAAAAAGTGCTTTTTTATCTGTATATGAGTTGATTCTAGAGATTGTTAAAGAGTATAGTTTAAAAACAAAATTCCCAGATCATTTGGCTTTTTTGAATAGGTTTTTAGAGCTAATTATTTCTTTACCAAAAACAAAAGTTTTGAATATTTGTATGTTTTTAAAAGAGTGGCAGATCATAAAAGAGAAACAAAAACTAGGATGTTCTGAGCATATAGATGCTGTTCGAGTAATGACTATTCACGCAGCTAAGGGATTAGAATTTGATATAGTTTTCTTACCATTTTTAGATTGGAATATTCCTAGGCTAAATATTTTAGTTTTAGAAGATGGCAGTATTGTAAGAGTTAAAAAACCTTATTCAGCAAATATTGCGTCAAAGTTAGAGCAGGAGAAAGAAAAACATATACTAGAAACTTTAAATTTACTTTACGTAGCCTTTACAAGGGCTAAAAGAGAATTGTATTATTGGGTGGAAGATAGTGATAAACGGAAAAAAAATATCCCTTTTCTTTTAAAAATAATAGAAGAAACAATAGGTTGTAATAATGCTTGATTATTTTTTAGAAGAACAAGAAGATAGTATAGATTCAAAAGAAAAAATGTGGGGTGAATTATATCATTTGGTATTTTACTTCTTGTCTAATTTTAAATCTGTTAAAAAAGATATAGAAATAGCAGTAAAGCAAGCTGTGGCAATTTATGAGATGACAGATTATCTTCTTTATTTGGAGGATAAAAACATTTCATGGTTAGAGGACACGCTAACTTTTTTTGTTTATAATTTTTTAACTTTACCCTTAATAAAGCAGTTTTTAAAATTTGATCTTCATTTAAATGAAGTTGAATTAATAGATAGGCAAGGTAAAATTTATAGAATTGATAGGATATTATTTAGTAAGGAACAAGTAGTTGTCTTTGATTTTAAATTAAAATTTGATGAAATTTATAAACCAAAATATGAGTCTCAAGTGAGAAAGTATATTTCTCTTTTATCTGGAATAGGTTATAATAATATAATTGGATATCTTGCTTATATTAAAGATGGCAGGATTGATAAAGTTTAGGTTACATAATGACATCCAATGCTTTTTTTATTTTTTAGAGCAGAAGTGGTGACAATATATGCACTTTGACATGCATGGTAAAGTTTGATCAAGTCTGAATTTAAAACTGTTTGACTATAGAAATCGTGTATTCTTTTATTTAAAATTCTTAAATCTTCAAATGCTCTCTTAAGTCTTGCTTTTGTTCTAATGATGCCTACATAGTTCCACATAGTATGTTTTATGTTAGCCCAATCTTGATTAATTAAAGCAGGATCTGGAAATTCAGGGTTTTTAGGATATTGCCATGATGGGATTGAGTTTAAAAGATTAGATTTTATTTTTTTAGAGCGATTAAAGTCTTTTTTTATTTTTTGTCCGATTCTATATCCCCATACCAAGGCTTCTAAAAGAGAAGTACTTGCCAAGCGGTTAGCTCCGTGTACACCAGTACAACTACATTCCCCTCCTGCAAATAATCTAGGAAGGGTTGTTTGCCCATTTTGGTCTACTAAGATTCCTCCGCAAAAGTAATGGGCTGCAGGTACTACTGGAATGAGACGTGTTTTTTCAATAGGGATATTCATTTTTTTACAGGTTTTATAGATTGTAGGGAATCTTTGAGAGAAGTTTTTAACCTTTTCAATATTTAAGAATACGTGTTCAGATTTAGATGAGATCATCTCTTCTACAATTGCTCTTGCTACAATATCTCTTGGCGCTAGATCTTTTTGGTGATGGTATTTATTCATAAAAGGTTCGAGTTTCTGGTTGACCAGAAAAGCTCCTTCTCCTCTTACAGCTTCGGAAATAAGAAATTTTCTTTCTCCAAGGTGGAAGAGAGAAGTGGGATGAAACTGAATATATTCTGCATTTAATATTCTACATCCTGCTCTATAGGCCATAGATAAACCTGATCCAATACTATTTAAAGTATTAGTTGAATGTAAATAAATTTGCCCAAGACCTCCAGTGGCTAGAACAGTATAGTGGGATAATATGGTTTTAACTTGACCACTATTTTTTTGAAGTACGTATGCGCCTAAGCATTGGTTCTTTAAATGATATCTAAATTCTAATTTAGTACTATGGTGATGGCTTGTAATGAGGTCTATTGCTTGGTGGTTAGTGAGTATAGATATATTAGAATATTTTTTTATTTCTTTTATTAGATTGTCCATTATGGCTTTGCCTGTAAAATCTTTACAAAACAAGATCCTAGGGATGGAGTGTCCTCCTTCTTTAGTTAAGCTAAAAGTGTTTTTTTGTTTAGCAAAATCTACTTTTAATTTGTCGATTAGAATTTTTTTGACAATTTCTGGACCCTGAGTAGCTAAAATTTTTACCGCTTTAAGATAATTCTGTTGGCACCCTGCATAGAGAATATCTTTTGCTAATAGTTTAGGAGAATCTTTAGCACTTTTATAAACAATTCCTCCTTGAGCTAAGGAAGAGTTATTTTCTGTGAGTTCTTTGCTATCTGTTAGAATTGTTATAGAGCAGTTTGTTTGGGCTAAGGAAAGAGCGGTGGTCAGCCCTGCTAGACCTGAGCCTATTATAAGTATGTCTGTTATTAATTTTTCTTCCATTATTGACACACTTTAAGCATTGTGGATAGCGCTTTAAATGATAATTTTGCTATATGTTCATCTACTTTAACAGGGGCTAGATTTTTTAAATTTTTTAAAAGATATTCTAAAGTTTTGAGATTGACTTTATTCATGTTGGAACAAAAAGAAGGAAAAAGAGAGAAAATCTCTTTTTGGCCTTTGTATTTTCTAGCCAATCTTTGGACCAAGTTTTCTTCTGTACCAATATATACTTTAGATTTTTTAGGCAAACTATTTACGTATTTTATCAACATAGAAGTAGATCCAGCCATATCGCTTTGTTCCACAACTTGTGGAGAACATTCGGGATGGACAATAACTTTGGCATCTGGATGTGATTTCCTAGCTTTTTCGATATGTTTTACTTTGTACTTAAAGTGTACCGCACATACTCCAGGCCATAAGAATAAAGTTTTATTTTTATCTAGTTGCATGGAATATTTATTTTTTATATTTAAAATAGTTATTTTAGATGGAGGTAGGTTAATTTTTTGGGCAGTATTTAGACCTAGATGTTTATCTGGTAAGAATAAGACCCCATCTGCTTGTTCAAGTGCCCATAAGAGCATTTTTTCGGCATTTGCTGAAGTACAAACACTGCCTCCATATTCTCCACATAGTGCTTTTATGCTGGCAGAGGAATTTACATAGGCTAAAGGAATGACTTTTTTTTCTTCATTTAATAATTCTAGGATTTTTTTTACTTTTTTATATGGGGCTGTATTAGCCATTACACAGCTAGCATTAGGCACAGGAAGAAATACCTTTTGATGTTTTTGAGCAAGAATAACTGCTGTTTCAGCCATAAAGTGAACGCCTGCAAATATAAGGTACTTTGTTTTTAATTCAGGAATTTTTTGAGCTAATTCTAAAGAATCTCCTACTTTATCTGCTAAATCTACTATTTCTTGTTTTTGGTAGTGGTGAGCTAAAATTGTTAAATTATTTTGATATTTTTCTTTTAGGCTAAGTATATAATTATTCATTTAGATCTCCTATTTTTAAACTCAAATCTAAACTAGTTGCAGAGTGAGTGATTTGACCTACAGAAATATAATTAGGTCTTAAATAAGCATACGCTTCAATATTTTGTAGAGTTATATTGCCACTAATTTCTGTTTCAATATGGGATGGGATTAATTGAAGAGCTTTTTGAGCAAGATCAGGAGACATATTGTCCAACATAATTCTATTTACTTTTGACTCCACTGCTTCTTTTACTTGACTGAGAGTAGAACATTCTACCTCTATAGGAGGACAATGGGTAATCTGTGTTCGTAATTTTTGAACAGCTTGTTTAATACTTGGGTAAGCTATAAGATGGTTATCTTTTAGCATAAGCATTTCTTCTAAATTCAAACGATGGTTTTGTCCTCCTCCAACTCTGACAGCATATTTTTCTAATACTCTATGTCCTGGAAGAGTTTTTCTTGTATCTAATAATATTACATTATAAGGAGAGACTTTTTCTACATAATGTGAAGTAAGAGTTGCTATCCCAGACAGATGGGATAAAAAATTTAAAAATATTCGTTCATAGGCTAGAATTTCTTTTACTGGTCCACTTATTTTAACTATTTTGGTTTTAGGAAATATTTTTTGTCCTTCTTTTACTAAAAAGGTTAATTTAAGATCGGATTGGTTTTGTTTTAGAATAAATTGGAGTAAAGGTAGGCCTGCAATAATGCCGGTTTGTTTGGAAATAATATGTGCTACACCCAATTTAGAATTAGAAAAAAGATAGTTTGATGTTAAATCTTGTCCATCTTCAGCAAGAGCAAGCTTGATAAGGGTAAGGAGATGTGTTTTATAATATTTTTCTGGGAAAAATTCTATTTCAGACATGAGAAAGAAAGGTATGTTATCTCTATGTGAGCGTCAACCCTAAATAGAGGAGATTGCCAAGGGAGGCATAATTTTGACCTTTGTTTTTCAACAAAATAAGTGGGTTTAATTGAGCTTGTGTTTTTTTATTGGTTGTTAAGATATTTTAGTTAAATAGGATATTATTAAAATATTTATTGGGTTAATTGAAATATATTCTTTGACCTAAAAAGTTTTTTTGGTTAGGGCGAGGCCATGTCAAAAAAGCAAAAAAATACAATTAAATCGTACAGTGTTGCTAAGGGTAATAAGCGCGAAAAAAAGCAGGAAAGTGAAGTAAATTATCAAGAAGTTAACTGGCCTAAGGCAAGCATAGATAATCTTCATCCTGCTGATGCTGCTGATAAACTAGAGGATCTTCCTTTAGAAAAGCAAAAAGAGTTTATTTTAAGCCAGCCTATAGAGATAAGCGCAGAATCCATTGCAGAAATGGAGAGACATGAGAGAATTGCTTTAATGTCCACTTTGCCTCCTGCATTAGCTGCTGATCTACTTGAAGAGATGTCTCCTGATGATGCCACTGATATTTTAAGTGAATTAGATCCAGATGTTAGAGCAAAAATTTTAAAAAAATTGGAAAAAGAAGATGCAGTAAGAATTAAAGATCTTTTAAAATTCGATCCAGATACTGCAGGCGGTGTAATGAACACCGAAATTTTAGTGCTGGATCGAAATTTGACCGTTGATCAAGCAATTCAGCTTATAAGAAGCAATGCTGGAGAGATTGAAATCCCTTACTATGCTTATATTGTAGATGAATTTAGGCATTTAATAGGGGTTTTGTCTTTAAGAGATTTGCTTTTGAGCCTTCCTGCAAGAACTTTAAAAGATTTGCTTCAAGAACAACAACAGCATCTTATTTTTGTCACCTATGATCAAGATAAAGAGGAGGTAGCAAGGCTTTTAGGTCGTTATGATTTGCTTGCTATTCCTGTTGTTGATTATGATATGCGGCTTTTAGGTATTGTTACAGCTGATGATGTTATTGATATTATTCAAGAAGAAGCCAGTGAAGATATGCAAACCATGGTGGGTGCAGGTTCAGATGAAACCCTCAGTACTCCATGGGTGTATTCTGTAAAAAAGAGATTGCCATGGCTTATTATTAATGTTTTTAACTCTGCTATTTCTGCTTATGTTGTCCATTTGTTTGAAGGTTCTATTGCTCAGATGGCAATTTTGGCAGTACTTATGCCTATTGTGGCTAATCAGGCCGGTAATACTGGCCAACAATCTTTAGCTGTTATGATAAGACAACTGGCTTTGGAGCCTTTTGATCCGAGAAAGTTTTGGAGTGCAGTATTAAGAGAAGCCAAAATCGCTCTTGTAAATGGCTGTGTAGTCGCTCTTTGTGTCTATTCAGGCGTGTATTTTTGGACTCATAACTTTCACTTAGCTCTGGTAATGGGTTTGGCTTTACTTTTGGATATGATTTTAGGAGCAGTTGCAGGAGCTTCTATTCCTCTTATTCTAAAGGCTTTAGGTAGAGACCCTGCTCAGGCATCTACTATTTTTCTCACTACTTTGACAGATAGTGGAGGATTTTTTACTTTCCTTGGTCTTGCTTCTTGGCTCTTGCTAAGATAGATACTTATAAGTTATAAGTAAGCACTAAAAAAAATAAAAACAGGAGTTTAATATGAAAGTGTCGCCCTTAAAGATAGGGGAACACCAGGTAGAGTTGCCAATTATTCAAGGTGGCATGGGTGTAGGAGTTTCTCTTTCAGGTTTGGCCTCTGCTGTGGCAAGGTGTGGAGGAATTGGAGTTGTTGCTGCAGCTGGAATTGGTTTTTTGCGTTCTGATTATGCTAAAATTAAACATCAAGCAAATTTGGCAATGTTAAAGCAGGAAATAACAAGAGCAAAAGAAATGGCTCCTGAGGGTGTAATCGGGGCAAATATTATGGTAGCTCTTACTGATTTTGAGCAGATGGTTAGAGGGGCCTTAGAAGCTGAGGTAGATATAATATTTTCAGGAGCAGGGCTTCCTTTAACTCTACCTAAATTAAAACAAGAATTCCCCAAAAGTAAAACAGCTTTAGTGCCTATTATTTCGTCTCCAAGAGCAGCATCTATTATTTGTAAAAAATGGAAAAGACTTGGCTATGTCCCAGATGGCTTTGTTTTAGAAGGGCCAAAGGCAGGTGGGCATTTGGGTTTTTCTTTAGATGAGTTACAGAAAGAACCTGCAATAGTGGATTTACTTAAAGAAACAAAAAAAGTTTTAGAGCCTTTTGAGGCAGAGGCTGGTCAAGAGATTCCTGTAATTGTAGCAGGAGGAGTGTATACAGGAGAAGATATTGCCATGATGTTGAGACAGGGTGCCAAAGGAGTTCAAATGGGTACTCGTTTTGTGGCAACAGAAGAGTGCGATGCTCATATTAGATTTAAACAAGAATTTATTAGAGCTAAAAAAGAAGATATTGTATTTATTAAAAGTCCTGTTGGCCTCCCAGGAAGGGCTATTAAAAATAGTTTTTTGGAAGCTGTAGAAAGAGGAGAAAAGACACCGTTTTCTTGTCCTTATCATTGTATAAAAACTTGTGATCCTAATACTGCCCCGTATTGCATTTCTTTAGCTCTTATTAATGCACAAAAAGGTAGACTAGAAAAAGGATTTGCTTTTGCTGGAGCTAATGCTTATAGAATAGATAAAATTATTACAGTCCAACAATTAATGGATGAACTTGTTATTGACTTGCAAAAGGTTTGAACTTGAAAAGGAGGAGTTAAAAGTTATGAATTGGAAAACTTATTCTATAACTTTACGTTATTATGATTTTTTGGAAAAAAATTTTTTCCCGATTTTGAAAAATAAAAATATTTCTCCTGCGCAAATTAGTTTTGCAGGATTTGTTTTTGCCCTGTTAGTTCCTTTAGGGTTTTGGCTTCATATTTTTTGGGGACTTTTACTTATTTTGCTTTCTGGATTTTCAGATAGTATAGATGGACAGTATGCAAGAATTACTAAGAGGGTTTCGATTCAGGGTGCTTTTTGGGACTCTGTGTTGGATAGAATTAGCGATGCCTTTTATTTAATGGGGATTTTTATTTTATTCTTAAAACAAGGAAAATGGGTATTTGTCGCTGGGAACGTGATATTGTTTGTTTTATTGTTGTGCTTTTTAATCAGTTATATTAAAGCTAAAGCAGAATCCTTAGGTATTAGTTGTGAATCTGGTATTATGGATAGAGCTACTAGAACAGTTTATTTGATAATCTGGCTATTTCTGATTTTAATATTTGGCATGAAAGATGGGCTTATGTGGGTTGGTTTAACTTTGTTTATGTTGCTGTGTTTTATTACTGTTGTGCAGAGACTGATAGAGGTAAATGTTAAAATTAAATAAAGCCCCAAAAGGGGCTTTTTTGTTATGTACAAGCGTTTAGATATTGCTGTAGCAAAGCAGTTTAAAATAAGTCGAAGACAAGCTAAAGAGGCTATACGTCAGGGAAGAGTTTTAGTTAATGGAAAGAATGTTAGACAGGGAAGTTTTTTTGTTCAAGAAAGTGATGATATAAGATTTTTATCTGAGGACTATAAATTTTTTACCTTACCCTTAATAAGGATTATAAAAGAAGAAAGAAATTTTGCCGCCATAAGTAAGCCAGAAAAGATTCATTCTGCTAAAGGTAAAGATAAGCAGAATATAGAGGAAAATTTATCTTTTATTTTCCCTAACAAAAATGCACAGCTTTTAAATAGATTGGATTTTTTGACCTCGGGAATTTTAATTATAGCTTTTAATTCTCAAGCAAAAGAAGAATATTCGTATTATCAATCTCAAGGCAAGACAGTAAAAATTTATTTGGCAAAAGTTTGGGGAGTTTTAACTCATTCCTTACTAATTAAGTGGCAACTAGATGTAAAAAAAAGAAAAAAGGTTAAAGTAATAAAGCAGGAAGAAAGGTCTAGTTTGAGATTTACATGGGTGGAACCGATTTTTCAAGAACAAGATACAACTGTGGTCAAGGTTAAAATTTTAAAAGGTAAACGCCACCAAATTAGAGCACATTTGGCTTCTGTAGGATATCCTATAGTAGGAGACAATCTTTATCTTTCTTCCCAAGATACCACTTCTTCATTATTTTTACATCATACTGTATTTTCTATGCCTGGTTTTAAGGTTATAGATAAGCCTAGCTGGCTCTCTCAGAGTATATTTTCTTCAATTAATTTCTAATTTAATTATTTATATTTTTTTAAAAAAAACTTGCCAAAATTTTTGTTTCCTGTATAAACTATTTTTCAAATTTTAGAGGAGGGAACATGAGAATTTTGTTAAAAATAATTTTATTATTTTTTCTCATAGTTGGTATAGGTTTTCCTCTCTTTAGTATGACTTATTATACAATGGTAAGAACTTCAACTCCAAAGTTTTGCTCTTCTTGTCATGAAATAGAATGGGCATATGATACATGGAAAAGTTCAGCCCACGCCTTTAATTCTAAAGGAGTTGTTGCTGATTGCATGGATTGCCATTTACCAGCACCCCATGATACGTGGAGTTTTTTCTTTGCAAAAACTTATCATGGCTTAAAAGATATTATTATACATTTGAGCTATGACGATCCTATCAAAGAATATAATCATGAAGAAAATCGTAAAAAAGTATATGCAACTATGAAAAATGAACAATGCCAGAAGTGCCATCGTAATTTGCTGTATTTAAGTAATAATAGGGGAGCTATGTTGGCTCATAGGTCTGTGTTATATCCTAGAAAAGGATATGAAAAGCGGTGTGTAGATTGTCATCAAAATTTGGTTCATAAACAGAGAAGTTTTTTTGTACTAAATAAAATGTAAAAAATATATTAGGAGGGGGTATGAGGGCAAAATTTAGATGGATTGTATGTTTGGTGGGTGTGGTAGGGCTATTTATTGCTATATCTGGATATGCAAAAAACAATCCCAAGACTAAAGAATTTCGGGTCGAAAGGGGAATGTCAAAACAAGGACAAGCTTGTATTGAGTGCCATAAAGTAGAAACTCCTGGTTTGTTTGTGGACTGGGCAAATTCTAGGCATGCACATGCAAATATTTCTTGTATTGATTGTCATCAGGCAGAGGAGCATGACTTAGATGTGAGCAAAACTCATTTTAAACAATATCAGCGCTCTGATAGTAAGTGGGGAACTTCGGATTATAGAGTTCCTATCTCTGCTGTAGTAACTCCTAAGGACTGCTCTAGATGTCACCCTGATGAAGTAAAACAATATTCTCGCAGTAAGCATGCAAATACTTTAGAAATTATTTGGAAACTTGATCCTTGGTTAAACCAAGGGATGAATACAGATTGGGAACGCACTGCAGGTTGTTTTTATTGTCATGGTACGGTATTAAAAGTGGATAAAAATGGTAAATTTGATCCTAAAACTTGGCCAAATGTTGGAGTTGGACGACTTAACTTAGATGGCAGTTTAGGAAGCTGTACTAGTTGTCATACAAGGCATAGATTTTCTGTCATGGATGCTAGAAAGCCAGAAGCTTGCGGACAATGTCATCTAGGTCCAGATCACCCTCAAATTGAGATTTTTAAAGAATCAAAACATGGAGATATCTATGATGCATTTAAACATGAGTATAATTTTGACGCAGCGCCTGGTACTTGGACGCCTGGAGTAGATTTCAGGGGACCAACTTGTGCTTCTTGTCATATGTCTGGGGCAGGAACAGTGATGACTACTCACGATGTGACTGAACGTCTTTCTTGGGAAACTCAAGCCCCACTTACTATTCGTCCTTCTGAATTTAAACCATTCCCAGCTAAAACTAATTGGAAAGTAGAAAGAAATAAAATGAAAGAAATTTGTAAACAGTGTCATGGTCAAACATGGGTTGATGATCACTATATTAAATTAGACCAAGTGGTAAAAGAGTATAATGAAAATTACTTTAAACCTGCGAAGGCAATGTTGACTAAACTTTATGAAAAAGGTTTACTTGATAAGTCGAGATTTTTTGATGAGAGACTAGAAGTAGAGTTTTATGAATTATGGCATCATGAGGGTAGAAGAGCAAGAATGGGTGCAGCTATGATGGCCCCTGATTATGCATGGTGGCATGGATTTTATGAGTGTAAACATCGTTTTAATAGATTTATGGCTGAAGCGAATCATCTTTTAAAGACTGGCAAGAAAGCTGAAAAATATGATAACTTTCCAGGAACAGGAGGAAATACTACAAGACCTTATCAAATTTTTGGTAGAAAAAAATAGTTTCACTGTAGAAAAATTAAAGGAATAAAAAAGCCTCTCATATGAGAGGCTTTTTTATTAGTAAATTGGTGTATTTATTTTTTGTAAGCTAACTTACTAAAATAAAAGAAGCGCCCATCTTGGTGGGCGCTTCTTTTAGGGAAACCAGGCACCCACAGACAACTGCTACCGCTGCTCCCTCTCGGGCCTGACGGGGTTTGCAGCGCCTGTGCCGCCTGGCTCCCCTATGTTTTTGTCATCTGGCGGAGAGGGAGGGATTCGAACCCTCGGTACCGGTTTTGCCGGTACACACGATTTCCAATCGTGCTCCTTCGACCAACTCGGACACCTCTCCACCTCAAAGAGAGAGACTTCTAACTAAAAAGAAAATAAAAAGCAAGAGTTTCTTATTATACAATATAGCATTTTTAATTAACAATATTTTGGGGTTTACCTTGTAAAAAAGCTGCTAAGTTTTCTATAGCAATATTTAAAAGTCGTTGACGAGCTTCTTTAGTTGCCCAGGCAATGTGAGGAGTAAAATGAATATTAGGACATTTAAATAAAGGATGATTTTTAGGAGGTGGTTCTTGACTCAAAACATCTATGCCAGCCCCTGCAATTTGTTTTGTTTCTAAAGCATATTTTAAATCTTTTTCGTTTATTAATTGTCCTCTGCCACAGTTTATAATAAAAGCGCTCTGTTTCATTTGCTGGAAAAAATTTTTATTTATTAAATGATGAGTAGTTGGAGTCAAAGGACAATTAAGAGAGATAAAATCACTTTCGTTGGCCAGTTTTTTAAGACTGACAAATTTAACATAATTAGGGGCGGTTTTAGGAACAGTCCGCGTGTTTACTAAAATATTCATCCCAAAGGCATGCCCTAATAAAGCCACTTCTTTTCCTATTTGTCCATATCCGATAATTCCAAGAGTCTTATTAGATAATTCTATGAGAGGATATTTCCAGTAGCAAAAGTCTGTTTTTTGGGACCATTCACCATTTAAAACACTTAAATGATGTTCATAAACATGGTTTGTAAATTCTAGGATATGGGCAAAAACCATTTGAGCTACTGTTTTTGGCCCATATCCTGGGACATTTGTAACTATAATTTTGTGTTTTTTACAATATGATATGTCAACTACATTATATCCCGTAGCTAATACTCCAATATATTTTACTTCTGGAAGTTGAGATAAAACTTTTTCATTTAAAACAGTTTTATTAGTAAAAATAATTTGAGCATCTTTAGCTCGTTTGATAATTTTTTCTTGGGGTGTTCTATCGTATATTTTTACTTCACCCAAGGATTTTAAAGGTTTCCAATCCAAATCTCCTGGATTTAAAGTATATCCATCAAGAACAACTATTTGCATGGTTTGTTTTTATTGTTTGATTTATTGTTTTTATTTTTGTCTGTTAAACTACAGACGTTTTTACTTCCTCACGTTGGTAGTCCTAATTTAGGAAATATAATTTTTATTAAAATAAACCATACAACTATAATACCAATAAGGATAAGATAATCATTAAAATTCATTATTAGATTCCCAAAATGTTATAACCAGAATCTACAAAAATTACTTCTCCTGTTACTCCTGATGATAAATCTGAAGCAAGATAAAGAGCAGTTTTTGCTACATCTTCTTGGGTTACATTTCTTTTTAAAGGTGCTTTTTCTTCTATTGTCTTAAATATGGTTTTAAATCCAGAGATTCCACTTGCCGCCAATGTTTTAATTGGTCCTGCACTAATAGCATTTATCCTGATATTGTTTTCTCCTAAATCTAAGGCCAAATAGCGTACACTTGCCTCAAGTGCAGCCTTAGCAACTCCCATTACATTATAGTTTCTAACTACTTTTTGAGCTCCATAATAACTTAAAGTAATTATAGATGCTTGTTCTGTAAAGAGTGGTTCAAATGCCTGACAAAGTCTGACCAAAGAATAAGCAGAGATATCTAAGGCTATATGAAATCCTTCCCTTGAGGTTTCAATAAAACGACCTTTTAAGTCTTCTCTTTTGGCAAAGGCTACAGAGTGAATTAAAATATCTACTTTTCCCCATTTTTCTTCCACTAATTGTTTGGCCTGTTCAATTTGTTCGTCATTGCTTACATCGCAGTCGAATATAAAATCTCCTCCAAGTTCTTTACTTAGAGGTTGAACTCGCTTTTTTAACGCCTCTCCAAGGTAGTTAAAAGCTAAAGATGCCCCCTGTTCTTTAAAGGCTTTGGCAATCCCATAAGCAATTGATTTGTTATTTGCTACACCAAAGATTAAAGCCTTTTTGTCTTTTAAAAGCATAGTCTTCTCCTTTTTAAGCGCTTTTCTTAGCTATTTTTTAGGTTTATTTACGTTTTTAGTTAATTTAAAGATTTCTAAAATAAACGTTTGATTATTGGTTTTATAGAGTTTTTCCTGTTAAAAATTCATAGGCTTGAAGATATTTTTTTTGAGTTTGTTCGATAACCTCTGGAGGAAGTTTTGGTCCAGGTGGTGTTTTGTCCCATCCTGAGTTTGTTAGCCAGTCACGTAAGTATTGTTTATCAAAACTTGGTTGATCTTTACCAGGAGTATAAGTTTCTTTAGGCCAAAATCGAGAGGAATCTGGAGTTAATACTTCATCTATGAGATATATTTTTTTGTCTTTTATCCCAAATTCAAATTTTGTATCTGCTATTATAATACCCCTATCCCATGCATATTCTTGAGCTTTAGAATATAATGTTAAAGATATCTCTTCAATGGTATTTAAGAGAACCTCGCCGATTTTGGCTTTGGCTTGGGATAAAGTAATGTTTTCATCATGTTCTCCTAATTCCGCCTTAGTGGAAGGAGTAAAGATTGGGTTGGGTAATTTTTCTGATTTTTTTAGATCTTTAGGTAAAACATGACCACAAACTTTTCCTGTTTTTATATAATCTTTCCAGCCTGAACCAGTAATATAGCCACGCACAATGCATTCTATGGGAAGAGGTTTTGCTTTACGAACAATTACGCTTCTTCCTTCTAATTCTTCAGCATATTTTTGAAGAGGTGCGGGAAATTTTTTTACTTCTGTTTCTATAAGGTGGTTTTCTACTATTGAAGAAAATTTATTCATCCAAAAGATAGTAAGTTGATTTAATACAACTCCTTTAAAAGGAATAGGATCTGGTAAGATCACATCAAAAGCACTCATTCGATCAGTAGTAATAATAAGGAGTTGGTCATCATTTAATTCATAAATGTCTCGCACTTTTCCTTTTGAAAATAGTGGATATTCTTGTATGGATGTGTTTTTTACTACTTTCATATGTTTAGCTCCTTCTTTAATCTTCTTTTAAGCGTATTTCTATGCTTTTAGCATGTGCCTCTAGGCCTTCTAGTCTAGCTAGTTTGGCGATTTTATCACCATGTTTTTTAATATAACTAAAAGGAGTATATAGAAGGCTGGTTTTTTTGTAAAATGTTTCTACACTGAGTGCTTGGGCAAATCTAGCAGTAGACATGGTAGGTAAAACATGATTTGGTCCTGCAAAATAATCTCCTATGGGCTCGGGAGTATATTCCCCTATAAAGACAGCTCCTGCATTCTTTATTTTTCCTATAAACTGCCAGGGATTGTCTGCTAGGAGCTCAAAATGCTCTGGCGCAATAAGATTTACTAATTCTATTCCTACTCCCAAATCAGGGACTTCTATTAAAGCTCCCCAGTTAGTAAGAGATTCTGTAGCGATTTTTTTTCTAGGTAGAGAGGATAGTTGTCTTTTTAATTCGTCTTCTACAGTCTGAAGAAGAATCGAAGATGGAGAAATTAAAATACTTGCTGCCATAGAATCATGTTCTGCTTGAGAGAGTAAATCGCTGGCAATGAATTTGGGATCAGCTTGTTTAGAAGCAAGAATTGTAATTTCACTAGGGCCTGCAATCATATCAATGCCAACTTGTCCCTGAAGAAGTTTTTTAGCCATAGTCACAAATATATTTCCTGGTCCAACTATAATATCTACTTGAGGGATCGTTTCTGTTCCAAGGGCAAGAGCAGCAATTGCCCATGCAGAGCCTATTTTAAATATTTTTTTTAATCCTAATAAGTGCGCAGTAGCTAGAAGATATGGATTTAAAGTGCCATCTTTTCTAGGGGGAGAAACTAGAATGATTTCTCTTACTCCAGCAATAATAGCTGGAATGGCATTCATTAAAAGTGAAGAAATAAGAGGAGTCTCTCCTCCTTGGCCACCTGGGATATATAACCCTGCTTTGGGAACAGGGTTTACTAATTGGCCTAAAATTGTTCCGTCAGAATTGGGCGTAAACCATGATTTTTCTTTTTGATGTTCGTGGAATTTAAAAATGTTATCTCTGGCTTCTTTTATAATATTTAAGTCTTGTTTATCAATTTGAGATATTGCTTGTTGTATTTCTTCTTCTTTTACAGATAAAAGTTTTGAGTTAAAATTTGGGCAATCAAATTTTTGTGTATATTTTATTAAGGCTGTATCGCCTTTTTCCTTTACTTGGTTAATAATTTCCCAAACTTGTTCTTCTATTTCTAAATTAGGTTTATTTCTTTTAGAAAGCCATGTTTTAATATTGCCCCAGTCTCCTTGATTTCGGTAGATAAATTTGTTGATATTCATAGAGGCTCCTTTGCTTTAAAAAGCTATTGTCAAAGGGTATCTTTAGACGATAAGCTTCGTCAAGTATTTATAATTATACAAATAAGCAGAACTAATTCTTCAAGGAGGGTAAAGTTGAAAAAGAAAGTTTTGATTATATATACTGGAGGAACTATTGGAATGTGTAAAAAAGAAAATGGTTATGCACCCAAGGAAGGCTTTTTTCAAAAACTTTTAGAAAAAAAAATTCCAGAACTTAAAGATCCTCATCTCCCTAAGATTGAAATTTTAGAATATAATCCCTTGTTAGATTCTTCAGATATTAAACCAGAAAATTGGATTAAAATCGCTAAGGACATTTTTGCCCATTATAAAGAATTTGACGGATTTGTTATTCTTCATGGCACAGATACTCTAGCGTATACTGCTTCTGCCCTTAGTTTTTTGTTACATGGTTTAGATAAGCCTGTAATCTTAACAGGCTCTCAAGTACCCCTTGTGGAGACAAGAAATGATGCTCGAGAAAATCTTATTTCTTCTTTGGTGTTATCTACGTGCTATCCTATTTATGAAGTTTGTATTTGTTTTGGCAATAAATTATTAAGAGGGTGTAGAGCTACAAAGGTTGATGCTCAGTCTTTTGATGCCTTTGATTCCCCTAATTTTCCCCTTTTAGCAAAAGTTGGAGTAGAAATTGTTTTAAATGAACAGGTTTTAAATAGGAAAGAATCTCAATATTTTAAACTGCTATTAGATCAATTAAAGTCAGAAAAATTGGCAATAGTTCCCTTGTTTCCTGGTATAAGCCCTGATGTAATTTATTCCTTGTGTGAGGCGGAAATAAAGGGAATTATTTTAGAAAGTTTTGGAACAGGAAATGGTCCTGGTCAAGATAAGATGTTTTTAGAAGCTATAAAAGCAGGGGTTGATAAAGGAATTGTTTTTGTAAATAGAACGCAATGTTTAAAGGGTAGAGTTATGGCAGAAGAATATGCAAGTGGAAGAGCTTTAATAGATGCAGGTGTGATTAATGGAAAAGATATGACTAGAGAGGCTTTGGTAGCAAAGATGATGTGCTTATTTCAATTAGGTTTTAGTTGTGAAGATTTTAAAAAAGAAATAATAAAAAATTGGTGTGGAGAAATTTCTACATAGAAGAATATTTTTGAATAAAATCTTGATATGTGAAGTGACGAGAAAAGGTGATTTGTTGTTGATTATTAAAAGTAATGATGCTGGGGAGGTTAATGCCATTAAAGGTGGTATTTTTCACAAAAGAGTATAATGCCATATCTGTAAAAACTAACTTTTGTTCTCTTTGAAGAGGTAATTTAAAAGAGTAATCGCCAATAATGTCTCCTGCTAAACAGGTTATACCTCCAAGTCTATAAGTATAAGGATAGTGATTAGGTTCTGCTGCACCTACAATTTGAGGCCTATAGGGCATAGCCAGAACATCTGGCATGTGATTTTCTGCTGATGTGTCTAAAATAGCAATTTTTATATCATTTTCTACAATATCTAAAACCTTAGTAACTAATACTCCAGCATTTAAGACTACAGCTTCTCCTGGTTCTAAATAAACAGTAAGATCGTATTTTTTCTGTAGGTTAAATATAATTTCCATTAAAAGATCTTTATTATATCCTTGTCTGGTAATATGATGTCCTCCACCTAAATTTATCCATTTAAGTTTATACAAATAATTTCCAAAGTGATGTTCTACAGAGCGAAGAACATTTTTTAGGGTAGGGCTATCTTGTTCACATAAAGCATGAAAATGAAATCCATCTATTTTTTGAAGTGTATCAGTATTTAGCTGATGAGGTAAAATTCCAAATCTAGATCCTGGTTGGCAAGGATCATAGAGTTTTGTTTTTATTTCTGAATAAAGTGGGTTTATGCGCAGGCCTATTTGTATTTTAGGATTTATTTTCTTTACAACTGGTAAAAAATTATAAAGTTGATAGATAGAGTTAAAGATAAGGGTAGTAGAACAAGATGCAATTTCTTCAATTTCTTCTTTTTTATAAGCTGGAGAAAAGGTATGGACTTCTTTTTTAAAAAAATTAGACCCTACTTTGGCTTCAAACAGACCACTGGCACATATACCACAGAGATATTTACGAATTATTGGAAAAGTAGATGGCAGTAAAAAGGCTTTAAGGGCCAAGAGAATCTTGGCCCCTGTTTGATCTTGAATTTGTTTTAAGATTTTACAATTGTCTTCAATTATTGGCTCGCTAATAAGATAGCAAGGTGTTTGCACTTTTTGTATAAGTTTGCTTGGAAAGTTTTTTTCCACATTTAAGAGAGAGTGTTTAGCAAGGTCTAACATCAAATATTATACTTAGTCTATGGCATTAAGCTTATTCTGGCAAAGAACCAGAAAAGTCCTGTACTTCCCATGGGAGTCCATTTTCTGCAATAGTTTTCAAAAAGGGATCAGGATCAAGTTCTTCTATATTAAAAACACCTTTGCCTTTCCAAATCTCTTTTAAAACCATCATTGCACCAGCCATAGCAGGTACCCCTGTGGTATAGGATACAGCCTGGGCTTTTACTTCTTGATATGCTTTAGCGTGGTCGCAAATGTTGTAAATATATTTTTTTATTTTTTGGCCATCCTTAAATCCTTGAAAAATACAGCCAATTACAGTTTTTCCTTTATAATTTGTTCCAAGACTAGCAGGATCTGGCAAAAGGGCTTTTAAGAATTTTAAAGGTACTATTTTACATCCTTCAAATTCCACTTCATCTATTCTTGTAAGTCCTACGTTTTTTAAAACCCTAAGATGGGTAAGATATGTGTCAGAAAATGTCATCCAAAATCTGATTTTTTTAAGACCTTTTATATGTTTGACTAAGGACTCCATTTCTTCATGATAGAGAAGATAACTTTCTCTTGGACCTACCTCAGGATAATTAAATGTAAAGTGTATGCAGTTTTCTTCTATCACAGGTGGAGTTTCCACCCATTTCCCATTTTGCCAATGGCGAACTGTTTGTGTAATTTCTCTAATATTTATTTCAGGATTAAAATTTGTAGCAAATGGATGCCCATGATCACCTGCATTGCAGTCTAAAATATCAATCTGGGTAATTTCATCAAATAGATGTTTTTGAGCATAAGCACAAAAAGCGTTAGTAACTCCAGGATCAAATCCACATCCTAAAATAGCCATTAGGCCAGCCTGAGCATATTTTTCTTGATAAGCCCATTGATATTTATATTCAAATTTAGGGTTATCTTTTGGCTCATAGTTTGCAGTATCTAAATAATGAACACCAGCCTCTAAGCAGGCATCCATAATACAAAGATCTTGATAAGGTAAGGCTACATTTATAACTATAGTAGGCTTAAAATCTTTTAGAAGGGATACTAAAGCAGGAACATTTTCTGCGTCTATTTGTTGGATATGAATATCTTTATTATAATTTTCTTTTACCTGTTTGGCTATTTTTTCACACTTTGTTAACGTTCTGCTAGCAAGGAGAATTTCTTCAAATACTTCAGGATGGCTAGCGCATTTTTGAGTAACTACATTACCTACTCCTCCTGCACCGATTATAACTACTTTGCTCATAATTCCTCCCTTGGCTAAAACTAATATAGGAGTGTTTAAAGCTGATAAGGGCTAAGGTCAATAATGAAATTATTGCCAGCCTTGATTTGTGTAGTGAAAAATTTCTGTAAGCCGTCTTATTTTTACAGGATAACAGGTAGTATTTTTTAATTGATTGAGATCTGTTGAAGTAGCTTGATAGATGACCTCGTCGTATTCTAAAATTCCTAAATAAGAGTCAGGTGTTTTTTTTAATCTAAACACAATACTTTCAGGATTTATTTTAGAAAATTGTAAAATATATATTTGCCCATTTTGAATAATTTGGGGGTTGTTAGAAGTGTATTGAAAGTTTGTTTCAACTTGTTCTATCCATGAGGCAATAAAAAGAGCAAGCTTTTTCCAGATGATTAAGTCTTGGTCTGTATTGGGATTAAAAGCAAGTGCTGGCAGGCTAAAAAATAATAGGATGTATGCTCCAAATATAAGCCTGCCAACACTTTTCACTTCTTTCTCCTATTTGAGAGTTATCTCAACCCGTCTGTTTAAACTTCTTCCCTTTTTAGTTGCATTAGAAAATTTAGGCTTACTTTCACCATAACCAATGGTTTTAATGCGTGTTTTTTTAATCCCTTGAGCGATTAAGAATTTTGCTACACTTTGAGCTCGTTTTTTAGAAAGTTTTAAGTTATATTTAGCTGGACCAAGGCTACAGGTATGACCTGCAATAATGATTTTTTTGTTAGGGTATTGTTTTAGGATAACGGCTACTTCTTTTAATATGGGAAGAGCTTCTTTTTTGATTTTAGCGGAATTAAAGTCAAAATTAATAGAACGAAGTAGAATTGATTGCTCTACTTTAACTATAGGAGCCACCGTTTTAGGTTTAATTGAAGGCTTTGGTTTTACAACTTTTGGTTTGGGTTTTACTATAGGCTTTTGAATAGGAATAGGTTTAGATTTGGTTGCTTTTTTAGTTATCTCTGTTGTTTTCTCTCCATAAAAAACTTTTTCTAAATAAGAAGTTACTTCTTGTTGTGAGGATAAATCCTTTGCTTCTATAAAAAAGCTACATTCTTTTAGTTCTGTTAATTTTGTTAAGAGCTTGGTTTGTTTGGGATTGCTACCTACTCCAATAAAATAAAAACATACATTTGGATATTTTTCATAAATTTCTTTTAAGGAATCAATTGGAGATAATCCTTTATTTTGCCCACCATCAGTAATAACAATAACTTTTGTTTTACCTTTTAATTTACTTAATATAGGTTCTATCTTTTTTAAATCATTGCCTAAAGGCGTTAATCTACCAAATACGGAAAATCTTTCAGAAATATCGTCTATATTATCTTTAAATTTAGTTTTGTCGTAAGGGGCAATTGAGAGATACTCTTCAAAAGGAGTAATGGTGTATAGGCCCATTTGAACTTTTAACGGAGGTAAAAGTTCATTGATTTTAGTAAGCACTTCTTTTGCTTTATGTATTTTTAGTGTTTCCTCAGTTAAGTGCATGGCCATAGAGCCAGAATGATCTACAAGAAAGATGAAGTTATCTGCTTTTGGAGTATAAACAACATCGTTTGCCCTTGTTTGAACAGGTATTAATAAAATAATGTTTAAGAAAAGATATAAGAGAAATTTACGCATTTTCTTCTCCTTTTTAAGGATTTAAATCTTCCTATCCCTATCCACTCTGTTTTCTAAAGTCAATACTATATAGAGATTATAGATTTTCGCAATAAGTTCTGTTTTTGATTTTTAAAGTCAATTATTCAAAATTTTTGTTTATATAAATTTCTCAAATTACCTCCTATAGTTTTAATAGGAACTGTTAACTTCTTAGCTAAGGAAAAAATAAGACGAAAATGAAAAGATTTTAATTGACGAAGTGTTTTTTTTTTTTACTATAGAACAATTTAATCCAAATCTAATCAAGGAGGGAGATATGAGCAAGAAGGAAGTATTCAGATTAGGAGTAGTAGTGTTACCCCTTACTCGTAAAACCGAAACCTTTATAAATAACGGGCTCTTTATACTAAGTATGGAAAATAAAAATAATAATTACTTTACAAAAGCAGTAGCAATTGGTTGTAGTGTAGCAACAATATTATGCTCAAGTTTATTTGGGAATGTTAAAGAGGCTCAGGCTTCTGATGAATGGAAAATTAGTTTAAAGTCTGGAAATATTTTAGATAAGAATGGAGGGTTTGCTTGTAGTTTATATCAAGCAATAGATAATACACATGGAACAGTTAGAGAGGTATTAAAATACTTTACTCACGCAGATGAGAACGCAAAGACAGGATATTTGCATCCAAACTTTCAAAGGATGTACAAAGCAGATCTTAACAAAGACGGTTATTTAACCCCAAGTGAAATAGTAAAAGCATTTGAAGAAGGAAGGGTTGGTTTAACAAGTAGTATGAACATGAATTTAGCAGATGTAATAAAAGCAATAAAGGATATGAGAAACAGTGGTAACGGATTAGAAAACGGTTTGAATGATAGTGTAAATAAAAGTACTGGAGGTTGGACTCCAAAACATGGAGACGGTGTTACAGAGGAATGAATTTTTTATTTACTTTTTATCAGTTGATAAAAAATATTAAATATATTTCTTTTTAGTTCTTCCGTATGGATAGAAAACAATTGTTTTTAATTTACATATTTGCACTATTTTTCTGTTTTTCTTTTACCTATGCCACTACATATACAGCAACATATATTTTTAAAGAGACAACAGGAAAAGATTTTAGGGCAGAAATATGGAAGAGTAATTCAAATTTTGATACTCTTTATAATACTAAATACACTGAAGGAGATTCTACAAATGGAGAGTGGACTTTAACTTTTACTTCTACTCAAAATAAATATGGAAGACTATTTTTGTCTCCTTATAATAAGGATTATGTTTTAAGATATTTTCGAATAAATTATGAGTATGAAGGAACTTATAATAAACCTTTTACCTTCGGCAAATACAGAAACAAGAACATACCTGTCTCAGCAGGTACGAGATACGCACAGATAGACGGCACTTGTAGAGCGATTGGCATAACTGATTTGGGTGGTTATTCTTACAGCATCTCTTCTTCTTTGAATTCAATTAAAAAGCTTGATGGAACAGACGTAAAAAACATAGAGGTGGTGGATCATCTTTTAAAGAAAAATTATTATATGAAAGCGTTTTCTTATCTTGAAATTTCAAATGATAAGCATTCCTATTTCTTAAAACCAACAAACTCAGACGGAACTTATGTTTATAACAATGAGAGTTTTAATTCTCCAAATGGAGAGACGACCTCGCAAACTCTCGGAGAAGAAATTTTTAACCAATTTAAAACTGCAGATGGAAGAATTCCCTACATTCTTCTAAAACAAAATCCTGTTACAGTGCAGTTTGATAAGGCAGAAATAGAAAGAATTTTAGCCGATGCGAAAAATCTTTGCGAAAGCGGAAATTATACCTACTGTGGAAACTGGAATATCGAACTAAATGTAATCCCAATCGATGGAAAGTGCGATTTGGATGGAAACGGAAAACTCGAGTCCGAAAGTGAGATAGTGCGGTTTAGTAAAAGCGTAAAGAGAGTGCAGATCGTCTCTCCAGAACCAGAAACGCAGATGAGAGATCTGGAGTGCGTTTATAAAGTAGTCTCAAAATCACAAGGAGAAGAGCTAGAACTATTTAATTTGAGCTAAGTGAAATTTAGTCATTACTTTTCATCTTCCTTAACCCAGACTTCTTTTCCATCAGAGACAATGGCGAGTTTGAAGATGTTGTTATAACCTTGGGCTAAGAGTTCCTTTT
>NZ_FNIN01000014.1:7500-42688 GCF_900104045.1 Desulfonauticus submarinus | reverse complement strand
ATGTCTCAATCCTTTTTTCATCAAGGGACAATTCAAATAGCAACCTTTAAAAACTTAAAAAAAACTGAAAGTTAAAATCAATTTTCGCCAACCTCTCTAATAAAAAATTTTTCATCTACACAACCCCTATTCTTTTGTCAAAAAAATCAATATATTAAACAAACGCCAACCTCAACTATTTTTCTATTATTTTTACTCACTTTAAGCTCCGCGCAATCCTAATTAACCCTATTTATAAATGGTCGTCCAACCTATCAACCACATAAACATCTTCATCAAAATACCCATATACTCTCGCTGCTTCGCCAGTCCATGCGTAAAATTCATGTGTGCATTTACCCATTTTTTTACCTTCGATGGGGTGGAAACGCAAACTGCGTGGATTATAACTTTCATCTCTCAATGCCTTCACAAGTTGATCAATACGCTCATTCATTTCTTTTTTTCTATAAGCAGGCAAAGAATTTATCTGTTTTTTAAATCTATCAGAAAAACGCACATAATCTACTGGCTCAGGCCAAAGTTTTTCTGCATACAATGTCTCTTTTGCCCTATTCCAAACAACTCTACCCCATGGAGAAAAATCAACTTCGCTATCCATTTGAAAAATAAATATTTCAGGCAATTGTGTAGATTCTTCTAGTTTTAAAATCCCTGCCTCAAGACGCCTGAACAAAGCAATATTTTTTTTTATGCCTTTTTCCATATCAATTTGGATAGGAAGCTTTGGAATACGCAACAAAGTAGAACCAGATTCAAAAACATAAATAATTTCATCTGCATAAAACATTGCAATTACTTGCAAAAATCCCTGCACACTTTTAAATCCACCTGTAAGATTAAAAACAATATGATATTGATTTTGTCTAAAACCTAACAAAGAATTATCAAACATCTCAGCCAATTCTGTTAAAGCAAGCTGAAAGGAACTCATATCTTCTGTTTGCAAATCTGTTTGCCGATGCACCTCAACAACCATTTTATCATTTTGCCTTTTTAACCAATCACAAATCATACTAGCTGTTTGTTCTCCAAGCCAAGTATCTGAGCAAAGCAAAAAATGATAATCCCCTGCTAAAAACTTACCATTATAAAATTTAACCAAAGCATTTAATTCAGCAGAACGCTTTATTACTTGCTCTGGCCCAAGTTCTAAAAGCTCATCTCTAACTTGTTTTACTCTATCTTCGAGCAAAACCTTATGCTCTGGCTCAACATCATTTAAATTTTTATAATTAGCATAACGAGTCAATAACACACGCACTTTGTTATCTGCACCACCAGTTAAAAGGCTTGTGCCACAAGGAGAAACAATGTAATTGGGCATAAATATCTCCTTATCTAACTTTAAATCTATGTTTTAAAATAGAAACATCAATTTTTTGTTGAACTGATTTTTGATTTTTTATGTCCTCTTGTTGTATTGACTTTTGAACAATAGATTCTTTTCTTTGATTATCTTTCTCTTTAGAAAAAAGAGTTGCCCTACCAAACGGCACAAGAGAAAGATTATCTTCAACTTTAAAATATTCTGAAGCTAACCAAATAGTAGTTGCGTGAGACAAAAAAACAGGCTTATTCTTACGACCCTGATTGATTTTTATATTCCTAAACTTTTCTACAGTTAAAGCCTCTGCCCCGCTATGACGACCAATTTTTATGGGTAAACCCAAAGGAGGCACTGGGAATTTCGCCCCTAATTTCTCAATTACTTTGTCTTCTGTTGCAAAAATTCCCTCAAAAAAACTTTCTATAATCTGCTCTAACTTGGGAAAGGATAAATCAATAGGCGCTTTATTATCCAATCCCTTAATAATAGAAATACTCCCTTCAAATTCTGCTCCAGGTTCAATAATCTCAAAAATTTGATAAGGTCCTGAGGCTCTTCTACCATCTTTTTTCCTATTAACAGCATACACAACCTTTGTTTTTACTTCTCCTATAGGCACAAAATCAGATACCTTTATTCTTTTTAAAATATCATCAGTAGCATCTTTAAATTTTAAGATTTGCTTTTCCAAAACTGTTGACTTCTTTTTATAATGAGCTTCTTTAATAACTTTTTTATCTGCTCTATCTTGATAATAATTTAAAATAGCAGTTCTAATTGCACCTTTTATAGAACTACCTGGGATAATAGGCAAATTATTATTTGGATTATAACTAAGAGAATTTATAGAAAATTTATTTAACTCATTTAATTTATCTTTAGACAAATTTTTCACTTTATTAAAATGTTCCACAAAACCAGAAACAAGTTTTATTTTTCTGACTATGATTTCTGAATGAGATTTTACAAAGTCTAGCTGATTAGACATAAATTGATATAACTTTACTAAAGCATAACTAGTACCTAATTTACAAATAGATGAAAACTGTTTCAATTCTTCTCCAGGTAAATTCAATAAAAATTTATCTATATTCAAAACAAGAAGTTCTTTTTTTTGGGCATCAACAACAAAGTTAGTAGGCTCATACACATCACCATAACCTACATGAACAGGACTCAATACCTTTAATCTATATCTTTTATTTAAAATTTCTCCTTTCATATCCTACGTCTCCATAGAGTTAAAATAAAGAGGTAAGACAATAGAATAGCCCTGCCCCACTGTATTCTCTTCTACCTTTGATAGTTTAGTAAGAGCTGTCCCAACAAAAGGTTTATCTGGCAATTCTTTAGGAATTAAAACCGCTCCTTCTTCCACCATAAGCACAGGATTTTTAAAAGGATTGCTAGAAGTAGCCAAAAAACTACCATGCCGACCAAACCGCACAAAAGGCTGAAAATAAATTTTTTCTAATTCTTCAATTGGCACACACGGAGATAACGTATATAAGGCCTGACAATCAGAAAAATCAGGAAGCTCTAATTCTTGCTCTTCTCCTAAAGTAAATCGCCCCAACCCTGAAGAAGCATCTCGACCAAATCCCATAAGCCCAATCTTTTCTAAAATAGTTAAAAGCTCATCTATATCTAAAACACTTTCATCAAATAACACAAATAAAGACAACTCTAATCCTGGTAAATAAAAAGAATCTATTTGATTATAAGGAGCAAAGCCTTCTCCTGTGCTTGAAGTTAATCGATTAATCTTATTATGCACTTGAAAACAAGAAATCTCTAAAGTATTAGGGCAAAACTCAAGAAAATCGTCACCCAATACTTCCTTATACATTGCAAAAATTTCTTTCTCACTTACAAGATTTTTTGCCTCACAATTTATTTTTAAATCACTTCTTACTTGAATAAATTTCTTTTTCTTTTGTTTTTTTCTTTCTTTTATAACTTCTACAGTATCTTTATTTATAATTGAGCCTTGAAAAAAACTTAAAGGCAATTCTGGTCTTTTTAAGAAAAAATAATCCTGCCTATTCATATAAATTTTAGGGAAGGCTGAAGAAAATACAATAAAAGGCTCTTCCACATAACGCTCAAGCAAATCAGACAAAGGGACAGCTAGAAGATTTTCATTTAAAACCAATTGCCAGATAAAATGACCAAACATAGTATCTCCTTTTAAAGGAGTACCAAATCTGGACTCTGGCTTAATAACCACTTCATATAATTTCACAGTTATCCTCCAACACTAAAACGGGTTACTTTTTTTAAACTTTTCTTCTACTTCGGGATCGTCAAACCTAAATTCTACTCTACCATATCCTCTACTACCACTACCACCTAAAGCATCCAATTCCAAAAGTCTTAATCCTTGAAAAAGTAAATCTTCTAACTCGTCCTCATCTCCTGCAAATTTCTTTAAAGTAATTTTAAACTCAAATTCTATATTAGCAGGGACTCTTTCTGTAAAACGTGGATTTTTAGCAGTGCTAGAAATTCTATCAATAGAGTTTTCTGCTTTAATTTCTGTTGCCACCATTTCACCACTCTTTATTTTCTGACGCACATCTTCAGTAAAAAAACAATCAGAAAAAGATACCCTAGCAGGGCCATACTCTCTTAAATCATCTGCATCTGCTCCACTAGCACCAAAAAGTTTAATAATTTTTTTACCCCATTCCTTTTGCTCTAAGGAAATATTATTGCCTCTTAAATCTTTTACAGATACTGGAGACCCTTTAGTAACACCCATAAGCCCACTTCTTAACTCCAAAAGAGAACGTACTTTTCCCTTTAATGATGAGCCAGGGATATAAGGCTCGTTAGTAAAAGGATGCTTAACTACAGGATTATCTGTTCCGCCAATATGCATTTCCACATCACCAGCGCCAATATGAAGGCCAGTTTTTAAAGCCACTTTACCTGTAATTTCTTCTATACCTATAAGCTTCATTGATTTCATCTTTTCAACCTCCTATTTTTCTCTATAAATTCTATAAAAACCAATAAATGCCTCAAAAAAATCTACTGCTAATTGTAAATCGTCTTTAGTTTTTACTTGAGTGATCAAATTTTTAATCATATCCACAAAGTGATGAGTAACTAATTTTCTACCCTGGGCATAAACTGCTTTAGGTATAAGCATATGTAGCTGAGGTAAAATAATTTTTTGCCATTCATTATTGTTATAATTCATACCTCTTTGATTTATTTTAAAAAGTTCATCATAAAATTTTCTAAGTTGTGATGATTTATTATTTTGTTTATCTCCTTTTTTATTTCTTAACGCTACTCTATCTATTAATTCTGCCTTCTTTTCTGCTATCTCAGAAAATGCCAAATAATTAATACTACCATCATCATTTCTTAGTTTAATTTTATCCATATTCTCCTCCTTTATCTAATTATACCTTCTTTGTTTATACAAAACATACCATAATGGAATTATTAAGTCACCTCTATATTGTTCTATTATCTGCGCAAAACGCAACACTATATTTTCTACAACTTCTTTATCATCCGCTCTTACATTCCTCGCCAATACATAACTCAAAAGTGCTCTCCATTTTAGATTATGTATATCTTTAATATTAATTTTAGCCTTCTGCATTAATTTTTTTTCTTTTTCAGCCATCTCTATCAATTCGTTCAATTTATATAGTGTTGCTTTGGTTAAATACTTCAATGATAATAGGTGCTTAATCTCTCCTCGTAAATTCAATACTTCCTCAAATTGTTTCCAGCCAACGACCCTCTTAAACATGGTAACACTATTTTTGCCGCCATTTTTAGCCAATTCAAGATTCTCTTCAACATATTGGGCAAAAATATCTACTGGCATATTTGCCCTTACAAAAGAAATTCCTGCTGAAAAATGTACCTCTTTATTTTCACAAACATAATGGTTGAATTTATCATAAATAAAATCAGCAAAATCTATTATTTTATCCCACGGACCAAGCAAAAATAAATCATCTCCTCCTGCAAATACAGTATAAATAGAGTTAAAATTTCTAGAAGAACGTAAAACATACGGCAAATAAAAGGCAAAAAAGTTGTTAAACTGCGAACTTAAAGCATAGAGCCTAGAGATAGTAAATCGTTCTTTTGGCAAACCACACGCAAACAACAAAGCTAAATCATCCACATCTGCCTTTAGCACGCCAAGAGCATCAACCCCAAACCATTTATCTTCTTCGCCTTTTTCTAAAGAACTTAAAGCCAAATGAGCTAAAGTTTTTGGAGCTTTTTCTTTTATTGCATCGATTAGGTCTTCTGATGTTTTTTCAGACTTTTTACCCAAAATTAATCTATCATCATATTCATCTTCTTTTGTATATACTGGCACATAACCATTTAAAGGCATAAATGTTATTTCCTCTGGTATCTCTCCAGTTTCTGTAACATTTACCTGCCAAAGCTTTCTCAATACTCCTTCCTTAGCAAATTCATTCATTTTCCCTTGGACAAAAGCTATTTGATATTCACCAAAAATAGGTTCTTTTAAATATTTATTTTTATTCTGCAATCTATTTTCTTCAACTTTATATAAAATTGCAATTTTATCATTTTTTACTAAATTAGTCCCTAACATTATATGGTCTCTACAAAATGTACAAGCAGACCCTTTCTTTTGTTTATAAATAAGATCATCGTTTTCAACAATGACTGAAGAAGGTCTTTTCCCACACAAAGGACATATTGGAGAATCTAAATCATTACTAAATGAGTCTAAATACTTATCAAAAACACCACAGTACTTAACAGGAGAAAATCTAGAAGCTTTTTTTTGTTGAAGATTAGATTGAACTTCTTGCCAAAAATCTTTAAAATTATTTTTTTCAAAACTACTTGCTCTGCCTTTAGTAAAAGAAATACCTAAACTTGCTTCTCCATAAGTCATTTTTATGAGCCAATTATTTATTTTTTCTTCAATTTCATATATTTTTTCAACAACTTCATCTAAATTTGGGGCAAGAATATAGAATTTACCAGCGCTATTTAAAAGTACTGAATAAGGAGAAAGGCCTATTTCTTGGCATAATAAATCTGCAGCAAGCTCACAAAACAAAGAAACAGCAAAAGAGCGTCCTCGTAAAATTTTGGAACGATGATGTACTTCTTCGCCTGCTCGGGAAAAAATAAATTTTTGAATACCAAAAAAATCACCTGCAATTACTAAAAATTTTTCACTATCTGCTTTAATATCTTTTTCTATTAAAGAATCTGTTGTGACATGATACAAATAGATTGCTGTGGCCAAGGCAGCACTTGTTTTACTATGGTGATACAAAGAAACATCTGGAATAACTTTACCTACACGAGCAGCAGGCACAAAAAATGTGTATTTCTTCCAAATAGATTCAAAATGCTGCATCCACAGAAGTAAACTTTCATTTTTATGAGCTAATCCAGATAAGGCATTATGAAAATTTTCATAAAGACTTTTATATGAATTTTTATCTTTTTTCTCTCGTTTAATAGGAAAAATATTAGTTGCTGACATAGGAGCTAACTCATATTCCCACTCAAAATCGTTTAAAGATTCAAAAACCTTTTTTTGTTGAGGAGATAATTGTTCCAAAATGGGAACTAATCGAGTGGATTTAAAATCTTTAATAGCAATGCCTTTTCCTTCTAAAAACACATCCCTGTCTTGACCACTACTTAATCTATCAGCAACACTAATAACCCATTGTTTTGGACTTTCTGGCTTATGATGCATTGCTGCCAAATTCAAAAAATTATCCTCTCCCCACTCTCTATCAAAAAGCATCTTAGGGAATAAATTTTTGTGCAAATCAATAAAAGCTGCTGTCCATAAGGCATGACGATACTTATACTGCCCATTGTACACAGGTTGATATAAAGATTGATTAGATTCTAAATAAGATTGTTCTATCTTAAAACAATCTTGTACCAATTTGCCCAAATCATGACAAAATGCTGCTAGAGATAAGATTAAAGTATCATCTTTTACCATTGCCACCCCTCTCTTTAATAATTTAATTTATACTTCCCCAGCCCAAAACTGGTATTCTTACCCACATGAAAATATTCACCCAAACGCAAAAACAACCAAAAAGGCTCAAAATTGCCCTCAAAAGTAATATCTCCAATCAAACCACCAACAGGCATGGCTCTTTTTTGCCTTGTAGAATAACGCTTCCAATGGAACCAACGAGTATTGTCTTCTATGGTTTTTATTTCTTTGGATTTTTCAATTAACAGCTTAAAATTTACACCTTTATCTTCAATATCCATGTTGCAATGAAAATAAGTAAGAAGACTTACTCTTCTCAGCAAAGCTCTAAAAATATCTTGAAACGATAGGTTGTTATCAATAATTTTACCATTTCTTTGCAATCTTAAGGGAGTTAAAAAATCCATTCTTACCCGCCTACAAGATACAGGATGCGCAATTAGTTCTTTGCCAGAAATTATACCTGTTTTTTTAACCACATCTTTATCTGCTCTGTAAACTTGCTTTCCATCACAAGAAGTAATTTCCTTCAAAACACACTTACCCTTATCAGCCCCCAAACCTTCAGATGCAAGTGCCTGAAAAACTATAATAAAATAAGGCAAAAACTCTATAGCCTTACCAATTAAAACCAAACCAAACTCCAAAATATCTCCTTTTTGATACAAACGCTTTCTCTCCAAAGGTGGACATAACACAAATGGATGAGGTACATGCTCATATCTTCGCATTATCTTGGTATCTTCTGGCCTTAAAGTCTCAAATATATACGCATACACACAAGAAGAAGACAAAATACATCCTTTACAATCACTAACAGACTTAAGAGCACACACTGCTCTTTTAAAAGTATAACCAAAGCCACCTCTAAAAGTCCCACCTTTATAAACAGGTAATAAAAACTCTTCTTGGGCCTGAATTTTCACATTTAAAGGCAAAAAGTTTATCTTTCTTATAAATTCCATTTTTACATCCTATTAAAAATAAAATAGTCTTTATTAAAAAAGAAAGATAATTGTCAACATAATCAACAAAAAACATTATTGCGACAATATTGTAAAAAATTAAAACCATAATTTTTAGCATTACATAAAAAAATAACCAAATTGTTAAATACTGTTAATTAAGATAAACATACTTGCTAAATTATAAAGTAATCTTAAATAATTTAAGACAATTATAACATTTTTACCTAACCAAGCCTATTTTTTATAAAAATTTTCTCTTACCCTCTTGCCCATTTTAAAAATAATGCCTACTCTAAATACATAAAACTCAAAATTAAGCTTTTAATCCAAATGGCTGAAAAAATAAAAGCACATTATTTAGGCCATAGGAAAAGGCTAAAACAAAAGTTAATAGAAAACCCTTTGAGCTTAAATGATTACGAGGTGTTAGAATTACTAACAGGTTATGCTTTACCTAGAAGGGATACAAAACCAATAGCAAAAAATTTATTACAACAATTTGGAAATTTTAAAAATATTCTTCTAGCTTCTAAACAAGAAATTGTTAGTATCCCTAGTGTAGGTGAAGGTTTTTATACTTTTCTTTTAGCTTTACGAGAATTTTTATTTCGGGCAGAAAAACAAAAGTTTAGCCAAAAAGGAACTATTATTCAGCAGCCTAAACAGGTTTTTGATTTATTAAAAAATAGATTAATGTCCTTGGAAAAAGAGGAATTTTGGATTATTCTATTGAACAATAAACATAACCTAATAGGAGTAGAAAAATTAAGCCAAGGAACCGTAGATAGTGCACCTGTTTACGTACGAGAAATTTTAACAAAAATTCTTTTTAAAAAAGCAAAGGCTTTTATTTTAGCACACAACCATCCCAGTGGAGATCCTAATCCATCATGGGAAGATAAAAACTTTACTCAAAAAATAAAAGCTGTGTGCTCTAACTTAGAGTTAAACTTTTTAGATCATATTATAATTGGGAAGGACACTTTTTATAGTTTTAAAGAACACGGTTTTTAATTGGGAGGGAGAGAAATGAAAACTATTCAATGTTTAGTAAGTGGTAAGGTTCAAGGGGTGTGGTTTAGAGCTTGGACAGCAGATCAAGCTAAAAATTTAAACATAAAAGGTTGGGTCAGGAATTTAGAAGATGGCAAAGTAGAAGTATTGGCTCAAGGAGAAGATAAAGATTTAGAAGAATTTAAAAAGCGTCTGCTTACTGGCTCTCCTTTAAGCAGAGTTGAAAAAGTAGAGTGTAAGCAAATAGAATATGACAAAACCTATGAACATTTTGAAATTCGAGGATAATTAAAGGAGGAAAAATATTTCTATGAGTGACGAAAAAATTCATCAAACTGAAATCCAAGATACGCAAGAAGATCCAAAAGAAATAGAACTGAACCAACAACCAGAAAGTGAAAATAAGGAAGAAACTGGCGGACTAGATATTCCAGAAAAAATGCCTCTGCTAGTAGTAAGAGATATAACTATTTTTAATTATATGATCTTACCTTTGTTTGTTGGGCGAGAAAAGAGCGTTCATGCAGTAGATGCGGCATTAAATCAAAATAGATACATACTGGTCTGTGCTCAAAAAGATGAAAAAATAGATGATCCAACCCCTAACGACATCTATCACACAGGAACTGTTGCTCTTATTATGCGCATGCTTAAAATGCCTGACGGCCGCTTAAAAGTTTTAATTCAAGGCATACAACGAGCCAAAATAAAAGAATTTACAAGAGAAGATCCTTTTTATGAAGTAAAAATAGATTTAATACAAGAAAAAGATATAACAGAGTATGGTCCTGAGGTAGAAGCGCTTATCCGAGCTGCAAGAGAGCAAAGTGAAAAAATATTAAACTTAAAAAGTATTGATTCTTCTGAAATAATGGCTGTACTAAACAGTGTAGATGAGCCAGGTAGATTAGCAGATCTTATTGCTTCAAATTTACGAATGAAGCCAGAAGAAGCTCAAAAAATTCTAGAATGTGAAGATCCAATAGAACGTTTAAAGTTAGTTAACCAAAAACTTGCCAAAGAAGTAGAAGTAGCCACCATGCAAGCCAAAATTCAAAGTATGGCTAAAGAAGGCATGGATAAGGCGCAGCGTGAATTTTTCTTAAGAGAACAACTAAAGGCAATTCGTAAAGAATTAGGAGAACTGGGCGAAGAAGGAGATGAAATTGAGGAACTGCGAAAAGCACTTAAAAAAGCAGGTCTTCCAAAAAAAGTGTTTAAAGAAGCTGAAAAACAGCTAAACAGACTATCTTCCATGCATCCTGAAGCTGCAGAGGCAACAGTTATTAGAACATATCTAGAATGGCTTGTTGAACTACCGTGGAAAAAGGCAACAAAAGATAGGCTAGATATTAAAGAAGCTGAAAAAATATTAAATGAAGACCACTATGATTTGGATAAAGTAAAAGAACGTATCTTAGAATATCTTAGTGTCCGCAAATTAAATCCTAAAATGAAAGGGCCTATTTTATGCTTTGTAGGTCCTCCTGGGGTTGGAAAAACCTCTCTTGGAAAATCAATTGCCAGAGCATTAAATAGAAAATTTGTGCGTATGTCTTTGGGTGGAATGAGAGATGAAGCTGAAATACGAGGACACAGGCGTACTTATATTGGTTCTATGCCTGGAAGAATTATTCAGGGCATCAAAGAAGCAGGAAGTAAAAACCCTGTTTTTATGTTAGATGAAATTGATAAACTGGGAAATGATTTTAGAGGAGATCCTGCCTCTGCACTTTTAGAGGTATTAGATCCTGAGCAAAACAACTCTTTTACGGATCACTATTTAAATGTTCCTTTTGATCTATCTAAAGTTATGTTTATCTGTACTGCAAATATGCTAGACACCATTCCTTCCGCATTATTAGACAGAATGGAAGTAATCCGCATTCCAGGATATACAGAACAAGAAAAAGTAAAAATAGCAGAAAAATATCTTTTACCTCGGCAAATAAAAGAAAATGGATTACAACCCAAGGACATTCAAATTAGCTCTAAAACTATTTTAAAAGTAATTAGAGAATATACCAGAGAAGCAGGGCTTAGAAACCTAGAAAGAGAATTAGGAGCAATTTGTCGCAAAATCGCTCGTAAAGTAGCTGAAGGACAAAAAGGACCATTTAGAGTTACTACTCAAAATCTCCACAAATTTTTAGGTGTGCCTAAATTTTTAAATGAAGAAAAAGAAAAAGAACTACCACCAGGAGTAGCGTTGGGACTAGCTTGGACTCCTGTGGGCGGAGAAGTTTTAAATATAGAAGTTAGTGTACTGCCAGGAAAAGGAAAGCTTTTACTCACTGGTCAACTAGGTGATATAATGAAAGAAAGCGCCCAAGCTGCCCTAAGCTATGCTAGAACCAAAGCCAAAGACTTTGGATTTGAAGAAGACTTTGCAGAAAAAAAAGATATTCACATCCACGTACCAGCAGGAGCAACCCCAAAAGACGAGCCTTCTGCAGGAGTAACTATAAGTGCTGCTCTTATGTCTGCTTTAACTGAACAGAGCCTGCCTGGAGATATTGCCATGACTGGGGAAATAACTCTTCGAGGTAGAGTGTTGCCTGTTGGAGGCATTAAAGAAAAAATTCTTGCAGCAGTAACTTATGGTCTAAGCACCGTTGTTATTCCAAAGCAAAATTTAAAAGATCTCCAAGAAATTCCTAAAGACCTTAGAAAAAAGATAAAAATAGAAACAATTGAACATGTGGAAGACCTGTGGAATAAATTAGGGTTAAAACCTATAAACAAAAAATAAAAAAAATTTATATGTAACTTAGTTAAAAAATAGGGAGTCTTTTAAAGACTCCCTATTTTTTTGCCTCTATTCTTACCAGTTCTCTACATCTCGAGCGACTTCTCTATACAAATCTGAAAGCAAAACCAAACCTATAACTTTGCCTCCTTCTTCTACTACTGCCCTTCCTCTTCTATAATCTATAAAAATCTCCATAACTTTTGCTAAAGGATCACTTGGTTTTACAACTGGGACATTCATTTGGACAATTTCCTCAATTCCTACCTGCGAACATATTCTACAGGCCCTTGTAAAAGCCTTATCCCAATTTACCTCTTTATCTAATAAACTACTCTCTTTTAACAAACACGGACCCAAAGATTGAATAATATTCCACATAGAAATCACACCTTTAAATTTGTCATCTTTAGAAAAAACCAACACGCAATTTATTTCTGGATATTTTTCATTATATTTTTTTAAAACCTTTATAACCTTGGTTAAACTTGCATCTTCACTGACCTTTGGATAATCGTCTCGCATAATATCCCACACACGCTTTCTCAGTAACATAGTTTCCCTCCTTTAAATTAAAAACATAACACTTCTTTTCTTACAGATTAGGTCACAATCTTAAAAATTTGTTATTTTTCTTAACCTTTGCCAAATTGTTTTCTAGCCTATAGAAAATACAAGAAAAAATAAAGATTGATTTGAGGAGGACAGAAAAAACAATTTAAATTATTAGGTAAAGGTCATTTTCTTAAATAAAAAACGGTTGGTTTAATAAATATAAACCAACCGCAAAATGTTTCTAACTTCCAAGAGTCTAAAGCGAAATCACTTTATCTGCCAACTGCATACTTGTTACCACATCCAGCATATTGGTGGTTTGACCTACAGCCTTTTTATCTAATAAATTAAAAAAATCCAAACACGTTCCGCAGACCAAAATAGAAACACCTTCACTTTCTAACTTTTGTAAGTCACTTAACACATCACTACCTTCAATACTCAACCTTACTCCACTATTAACCAAAATGATTCTCCACAAGTTTTCCATCTCTCCCAAAGTGGCAATAAAATTAGCCATTAACTTAGCCCCAAGAGTATCATCTCCCTGTCCTATTCTATCTTTAGCAATAAAAACCAGTATCTTTTGTTGCTTATCTTTAAAATCTTTAAGCGTCTTGTTATGTTCTTCTATATTATCTGATGCTTCTTTTTTAGTGTTAATAGCAATAATTTCCCACTTATTGTCTTGTTGAAAAATATCTTGCACTTTATATTGCTGCATTTTTAAAAATCTGCATACATTTTCCTTTGCAGCCTCATTATCAACTATAATTTTTAATTTAACAGGAGATTCTTCCTCAATTGCTTTTTTACACTTTAAAACAGGCTGAGGACAAGGTAATCCTTCGCAAGACAGCACTTTTTCTTTCATAAATCCTCCTTATTTAAAAAGAAGGATATATCTAACTCCTAAGCATAAAAAAACTCAAATAAATTTTAACTATAGATAATTTTAAAAACGATTGAAAAAATTAATAACACCAATATAACAACTACGTTTTAATCCTTCCCAAGCTACAGACATACAACACGCTTTCTTCTTCTCCATCTAGTCCAATTAAAGAATTTAACTCATCATCAAAAAAAGCTCCTACAGGACAAGATCCTAATCCAAGAGAAACTGCTCCAAGAAGAATATTTTGGGCAATATGACCTGCATCAAGCAAAATATAGCGCAACCCTCTATGGCCATATTTTATCATATTCTGTCTAAACACTGCACTTATAAATATATTTACAGCCGCCCTTCCCACAAAACCTTGACCTAAAGAGGCCTCTTGGACCTCACTTGATAAATCTTTTAGTTTAATCTGCTTTAAACAAAAATTATCTGGTAAAAAATAATATATCCCTGGATCAAGGGATTTGACTCTATTTACTTGAAGATACAACTCACATGGATAGAGGGCGCCAGCAGAAGGTGCAGTTTTAAGAGTATAAAAACCAGCCCTTCCTGTGACTCCATAGGCTGCAAATAAAATATAACTTAACTCTTCTAAATCCAATGGTAACTCAGCAAAACTTCTACAAGAGCGCCGCTTTGAAAGCAAATCTATAAAATCATCTTGTTGTGGTTCTGGTAATGGTATCTCTAGAAATTGGTCTTTACTAGATTTACGAGGAGAAGAAATACGGAGAGGATGTAAAAAAGGGAGAGTATTCCTATCAAATTTTGTCTCTTGAAAATACTTCCAACCTTTACTCTTTTTTAAATCTGGCATATTTGACCCCCTAAATTGGCTTGTAAATTTTCATCAAGTTAAAACAAACTTAAACTATTTTATAAAATAAATTTAAAAATATATACATGCCTAAAAAAATAATTCTCCTCTTAACCTTATTTTTAACTTGCTTAGCAGTACTTTTTATCTCCAAACTAAAAATAGATGATAATATAACTTCTTTATTACCTCAAAACCAAGAAACTCTTCATACTTTTAGCCTTCTTCAATCTGCTCCTCTTTTTCAAAAAATATATATAACACTACACTCTGATTCCCTCTCGCCTAACGAACTTATTCAGCAAGCAGATATCTTGGCAAAGCAACTACCTTCCCCCTTTTTCTCCCAAGTAATACTTGAGCCTCCAATAAAAAACAAAACTAAATTTTTTTTATATCTTTTAGACAATCTCCCTAATTTATGCTCTTTAAATGATCTTGCTTATTTAAAACAAAAAACCACACCTGCTCAAATCAAACAAAGTATGCAAAAAAATTATGAGTTGCTTGTATCTCCTCTTTCTACCTTTATTAAACCTATAATTCTAAAAGATCCTTTACACTTAAGAGAAATACTTATCTCCAAACTAAAAAACCTTCAAATAAGTCCACAAGTAAAAATTCTTCATAACCACTTTATAAGTAAAGATAAAAAAAACATTCTCATCATTGCCCAAACACCCATAAAAATAACAGACACCCATAAAGTAAAAAATTTAGTCTTATATCTAAATAAACTAATTAAAAAATTACCCCAAAAGGTCAAAGCCCATATTATAGGAGCTCATTTTTATGCATTTTACAATGCTGAAAGAATAAAAAAAGACCTCAAAATCACGCTTGGTGTCTCTATCCTAGGATTAATACTAATCTACTTCCTATTTTTACGTTCGTGGCAGGGCATTATAGTCTTAATAATGCCTATGCTTGTTTTAAGCTGGACAATCGCTCTTATCTCCTTATTCTATTCTCAAATATCAGGATTTGCTCTTAGCTTTGGGGCTGTCTTAACTGGCATTAGCATAGATTACGGGCTTCATGTCTATTTTGCCTTAACTTCTAAACAATCTTTAAAAAACATCTTCTCTACTATTAAAAAACCCCTCTTTTTTAGTGCCTTAACTTCTATAGGGGCCTTTTTAACCTTACTATCTGCTAACCTTCCAGCACTTCGACAACTTGCTCTTCTTTCTATTCTAGGACTTTGTCTTGCTCTAGCCTTTTCTCTTTTCTTCTTGCCCTATTTTTTTAATCTTAATAGCCCCCATTTAACTCACCTTTCATCTTCCTCTAAAAATATAAACAGGAACAAATATTACTTTATATTTTGGATTATTCTCGTAATATCAGGAGCAATACAATTTTTATATATCCCTTTTAACGGCAATCTAAAAAGTTTAAACTATATCCCCAAAGAATTATCACAACAAGAACAATATTTAAAAAAAACTTGGGGGAATATTAGAGAAAAGGCGATTATATTAGTAAATGATTCAAGTTTACAAAAAGCACTAAAATTAAATGATCTAGTATATTTTAAATTAATTCAGTCTACTAATAATTTAAATTCACTAGCTCCTATTTTACCTTCTATTGAGACACAATATAAAAACTATCAAGATTGGAAATCTTTTTGGACTCCCAATAAATACTCAAATATATATAATCAAATTAACCAAATAGCCAAAAATTTAGGTTTTACATCCAATACCTTTGATCCATTCTTTAAACTTGTACAAAAAAAATTTACTCCCATTACTCCATCTAATTTAAAAAAAATAGCAAAACCAATTTATTCCTCTTTTATATTCCACCAAAACAATCAGTACAAAATTTTTACTTTTATTCCAGACACTTCCAAACTATATCAAATAAGTAAACACATTCTTCCACCTGAAGCAAAAATTATATCTGCAAGTAAATTTCAACATCAATTAGCTCAAACCATTCAAAATGAACTTTCAATTTTTTTTAACTTAGCTTCTTGTTTTATCCTTTTAATCCTATATTTTTATTTTAGGAACATTAAAAAGGTCCTTTTAGCTAGCATTCCAATAATTACTGGATTAACAAGTATCTGTATTGGAATGTGGTTGTTTAAACTTCAATTTAGCATTATAAATATAGTTTCTATCCCGCTTGTTATTGGCTTAGCTGCAGACTATGGAATATTTATGCTAAGTCATTTACAAAAAAAACTATCGACCAATACAACTCAAGCGATTTTTGTTTCAAGCTTAACAACTCTTGTAGGATTTGGTGCTTTAGCTATAGCTAAACACCCTGCAATGCATTCTATTGGGATAACTGTTCTTTTTGGTATTAGCGGTGCAGCAATATCTACATTATTTATTATGCCCTTATTATATGATTTTATAAAATGAGATATTTTATTCTAACCATCACTTTCTTAATCTTCTTAACCTCTGCTTGTACAAAAAATAATCTGGAGTTTTATATCCCTAAAACATCTACAATTAAAATAGATAGATCTTATTTTAATAAAGTTTGGTTAAAGAAAAATATTAAAGTTGACTCTAGTGGGTTAATTATAATTCAATCTAAATTTAATAGAGAAAAATTAATACTAAATATATTTCTAAAGATAGATTCTGAGTCAAAAAAAATCGATCTATTAGCCATGGATACATTTGGCATAAAGCTATTTCTTTTATCTGTATCAAAAGAAAATACAAAAGTGACCATTTTCTCTCCCTCTCTAAATCCATTTTTTAAAAAATTAAAATTTATTTGCCAATATTTAAAATTTATTTTTTCCTTTCCAACAACAAATTTACTAAACCAAGGCATATTAAAACAAAAAACAATAGTTTTTTTACAATTTAAAAAACATAAACAATATACAGAGTTTTATTTTGACAAAACCAGCAAGCTGCTTATAAAAAAGAAATATGTATCAAAAGACAACTTGTGGGAAGTAGTTTATTCAAATTTTTGCTCTAAAAATGGAATTTATATACCTAAAAAAATAAAATTTAAGGACAAACTGAAAAAAATATTTATAACAATACAATTAGCGCAAATAAACATATATGAAAACTGTTCAAAATGATATTAAAAAATTTTTAATCTCCTCTTGGATTAATAAAGAACAAGAAAAGATTATTCAAACATATATTTTTAAAGAAAATTTTATTGGATTTAAAGGTCATTTTCCTCAAAATCAAATTTTGCCAGCCATTATTCAGATATTACTAGCAAAAATATGTCTCCAAAATTTGTTAAAAGAAAAAATCAAAATCAAAAAAATATTTAAAGCAAAATTTTTATATCCTATTAAACCTAACGACAAAATATCCTTACAATGTGAAAAGGCAGATAGTCCCCTTATATATAATTGTAACATTATAATAAAAAATAAGTTAGTAACTACTTTTAAGCTCAAATTGGATAAAGACAAATAATATGAACGAAGTTTGGATAGCAGGATTTGAAATTTTAACAGCTCTTGGGCCTAATATTAAACACACCTGGGACAATATTTTACAAAAAAAAAGTGCTATAAAGAGCATTTCTAGGTTTAATACCACAAATTATATCTCTAAGGTAGGAGCATATATAGAAAATCTAGAAAAAACAGACAATGATAGTTTACTTTTTTCTTTATTAACAAGATTACTCTCAAATCTTCCATTTCCCTTACCTCAAGAAAGTATATTACTTACTGCAACTACTAAAGCAGGCATTGACATCTTAAGTAAAAACTTATCTTTAGAGAAAGTAAAACAATCTTTACCTTTTTATGCTTTATCGTGGATAGGAAATTATCTGAAGATAAAGCCATTTTTAAATATAAATGCAGCTTGTGCCTCTTCCACTATTGCTATTGCTAAAGGAGCATCTCTTGTTTCTAAAGGTTTAGTAGATGCAGTTATCATTGTTTGTTTTGACTTGCTAAGTGAATTTGTTCATGCAGGATTTTCTAGTTTAAGGGCACTATCGCCTTCTGCTTGCAAACCATTTGACTGCAAACGACAGGGCTTAACCTTAGGCGAAGGAGGAGCGATTTTATTACTAACTAACCCAAAAACAGCAAAAAAATATGGATTAAAGTGCCTAGGCACAGTTGTAGGGTGGGGAGTAAGCAATGATGCCTTTCATTTAACTGCTCCTCATCCAAAAGGAGCTGGTCTTGTCTTGGCAATAAAAAAAGCATTTAAAATAGCAAAGATAAATCCTTCTGATATCGCTATGATCCATGCCCATGGCACAGGCACAGTTTACAATGATAAAATGGAATTAGAGGCCTTTAAAAATTTTTTTAAAAACACTCCTATTTTTTCTTTAAAAGGAGCTATTGGACATACCTTAGGTGCAGCAGGCGGTATTGAAGTCGCACTTACTTTAAAAGCATTGGCAAGTAAAATTATTCCCGCTACAATCGGTTGCAAGGAGCCAGAAATAGAACAAATTACTACAGAAAATATAACTATTCAAAATAACCCAAAATATGCGTTAAAAACCAATTCAGGATTTGGCGGAATCAATGCTGCTCTTATTCTCAAAACAGGAGTTAATGGAAATTAATGCAGGCATTTATCTCAGGACTAGGAGCTATTTTTAACACTCAATGGCAACAAGGAAAAATTATTGTTCAAGAACAAAAAAATTTTTTCCAAAAAATTGCTAAAAACATTCTGCCTAAAAGAGAAAGATTCGGCAGAATGGATAAATATTCCCAAGCAAGCTTGCTCGCCTTAGGATTAGCCTTAAAAGATGCTAAGCTAGAAGACTATGAAAACCTAAACATAGGCATAATAGCTTCAACTCAATATGGTTGCCTAGAACGAGATATTGACTTCTTAAACACGGTTAAACCCAAAAATGGACTCTTAGCAAGTCCCAAATTATTTACTTATACTCTTCCTTCTACTTTTTTAGGAGAAGCTGCTCTTAACTTTAATCTTAAAGGAGAAACTTTTGTTATAAACGAAACCAAAACTTCAGGTTTAGAAGCTATTAAAATGGCTTTATTAAGTCCAGATCCAATAACATTATTAGGAAAATGCGATTTTGGGACTATATATCAAAAAGAAAAACAAAACATGGCCTTGTTTTTTGTTTTAGAAAAAAAAATCAGAAATAATATTCATTATTATGGAACACTCAGATTAAATAACCAAGGACTAATTGACTTTAATAAACAAAAGGTAGAAAATTTTATTTCTATTTTTAAAGCTATAAATAAAAACTAAGTTAAACTTAAAATCACAAAAAAAATGAAGATCTTAATACTAATACCTGTATACAACCATGTTCAAACTCTTAGAAAAATAGTTCAACAAACATTAGAAATACACTCAGAAGTATTAGTTGTTGACGATGGAAGTACTGATGGAAGTGGATCTAGTGTAAAAGATCTAAATATTCACTTTATTCGTCATACTAAAAATCAAGGCAAAGGAGCAGCAATTCTAACGGGTTTAAAAAAAGCTATTCAGTTAGGAGCAACTCATATCATTACAATTGATGCAGATGGACAACATAGTCCAAAAGATATTCCAAAGTTTATTAAAGCAATTCAACAAAATCCTTTTAGCATTATAGTTGGAGTTAGAAATTTTGAACAAAAAACTATTCCCAAACTATCTCGTTTTGGAAAAGCTTTCTCTAACTTTTGGTTCTATGTGCAAACAGGGGAAAAAGTTAAAGATATTCAAAGTGGTTTTCGAGCTTATCCCATAGCAATATTCAAAAGCATATCGCTTTGGACCAAGCGATATGCTTTTGAAATCGAAATTTTAGTAAAAGCAAAGTGGGCAGGTATAAAAATAATAGAAATACCAATAAATGTATTCTACCCTCCTGCATCCAAAAGAATATCTCACTTTCATCTTATTAAAGACAATTTACAAATTACTCTTTTAAATACCTATTTAACTAGCAGGGCATTTTTCCCCTGGCCCCATAAAAAACTCATCCCTACTTCTAATGGCGCCAAGTATTTAAATCTCTTCCAACAGCTACAGCTGGCAATATCAGATAAAACTACGCCTTTTATATTTGCCTTATCTGCTGCACTTGGAATATTATTAGGGACTCTTCCATTAGTTGGATGTCATTCCATAGCTATAATCTTTAGTGCTAACATATTACGACTTAACAAGATAATTGCCCTTGGCACAAGCCAACTCTGTATTCCTCCTATTATTCCAGCTCTTTGTATTGAAACTGGGCACTTTCTCTGGCATGGCAATTTTTTAACAGAAATATCTTTAAAAACACTAGGATATGAATGGAAAAATAGATTATTAGAATGGATTTATGGTTCTATTGTTTTAGCCCCTTTATTAGCTATTTTAACCTTTATTGTATCTTATATGCTTGTTTATATCCTCATCAAAGGATTTAAAAAAAATGGATAAGACAGATCAAAATAACAATTCCCCAAAAGATTTTTCCTCTCCGTGGAAATATCTATTTTTTTATACTCTAATCAAACTAGGAGGAGCGAAGTTAGCCTATTTTTTTCTTTATATCATTGTCTTTTATTATACTCTAAAACCTTCTATTCGCCAAAAAACATCTTTTTATTTATCCAAAAAATTTTCTCATCCAACATTTAAACATTACTATAAATTGAATCTTAACTTTGGCAAAATTCTTTTGGATAGAGCTATTTTTAAAATCCAAGGGAAAATTAAGTTAGAAAGCAAAGAAAACGATAGGACTATATTAAAAAGCCTTATTAAACAAAACAGAGGATTGATTATTCTGACTGCCCATGTAGGCTGTTGGCAACTTGCTCTTGCCCATTTAAATTTTTTAAGTGTGCCTATTAATATTGTTTATAAACCTGGAGAAGGTATAGAATTGCAAAACCTAGAAGAAACAAAAAAACTCTCCTCATTCAAATTCATTGATCCTACCTCTTCTTTTGCTGGAGCATTAGAAATGAGTTCTTTTTTAAAAAAAGGACAAATCCTATGTATAATGGGGGATAGAGGCATAACTGATAAAAACTGGATAAAAGTAAAATTTTTAGGCAAAGAGGCAAAATTTCCCTTAACTCCCTTTAGACTTTCTTCTTTGACCCAAGCACCAATAGCTGTTATCTTTTGCCCACGCATAGGAGTTGCCAAAGCAACTATAATTTTGGCCAAAGTTATCCATGTTCCACCATTGGGAAGAAAAAAAGAAAATTATAAACCCTATGTTCAAGAATTTGCAAATGCTTTAGAAAAATGTCTTAAAAAATATCCTTATCAGTTTTTTAACTTTTACAATATGTGGGCATAGATAACAAGAAATATTATAGTTATGAACAACAAAGGAGAAAATAAAATGCAAAAAATAATTATATGTTTAATTTGTCTTATGCTTAGTTGTAGTGGATGCCGCTGGTTAGGAAGAGTAACAGGCAAGATAGTTACTAAAAGCCAAAGATTGGTTGAAAAAGTTAAACATATGCCAGAAGATTTTGAAAAAGGTTACCAAGAAGGCAAAGCAAGTGCCAGCGGCAAGAAAAAAGTTAAAAGATCCCATACTCCCAGTAGGTAAAAAGGAGCTTATTTAAAATGAAAGAGTTAAAGCAAAGACTAAAGCAAATTTTGATCCAAGGACTAAACTTAGAGGAAATATCAGTAGATGACATTGATGATTCCATGCCTTTATTTTCTGAAGATGGTCTTGGGTTGGATTCCCTTGATGCAGTAGAAATTGCTATATTACTCCAAAAACACTTTCAAATAGAATTAAAAGAAGATGAAGAAGGAAAACAAGCCCTTCAATCTATCAATTCTTTAGCAGAATATATAACAAAACATAAAGGGCAATAAAGTGTATGCGTTATAAGCCTGCTCAAGTTACAGGAATGGGTTGTATATGCTCTTTAGGGATTTCAACAAAAGAATGTGAACATAATCTTTTTAAATCCCAAGCTCCTCTACCCAAACCTCCACAAAGATATTCTGTTTTTTACACCTCTAAACATCCAGTATTTGAAGTCTCTTCTAAATTTCACTCTCTAATTGCTTCTGAATATGCTAATTTAAATTTAAGTGCTCAATTTATGCTTAGTGCTACTACCCAAGCCATAGAAGATGCAGGCTATACTCTTAAAGATTTGCAAAATAAGAACGTAGGTATTTGCATAGGTACAACAACAGGAGCATCTTTACAATTTTTATCTTTTTATAAAGCAATTAAAGAAAACCAACATCCTTCGGTAGAACCAATTATTCGCTATCTAAAAAGTAATCCAAGTCTCGCACTTCAAAAAATATTAAAGACTAAAGGACCTTGCCAAACAATTGTTAATGCTTGTGCCTCTGGAACCGATGCTCTTGGGATTGCTCTTAGCTGGCTAAATCAAGGTATTTGTGAACTAGTGATTGCTGGAGGCACAGATGAAATTACCCCTATTACCTACAATGGATTTATTTCTCTGCAAATTACAGCTCCTTCTAGAGTGAAACCATTTGATAAACATCGCTCAGGTTTAAATTTGGGTGAAGGTGCAGGAATATTAATTTTAGAAAATCCAAACTACAAAAAGAAAAATTATGGTTATATAATAGGCTATGGCACTACAAATGATGCTCACCACATCACATCTCCCCATCCAGAGGGAGAAGGTTTGCAAAGGGCTATTTCTATAGCTTTACAATCTTGTCAAAAACAATCTCAAGACATTTGTTTTATCAACTCTCATGGGACAGGAACGAAAGATAATGATTTAGTAGAAGGCAATGTTTTAAAAAAAGTATTTCCTAAAGTTCCATTTATTTCTACTAAAGGCTATACTGGTCATGCTCTTGGAGCTGCAGGAGCAATAGAAGCCATCTTGACTTTGCTCTGTCTAAAAAAACAACAGATACCTCCAAGCGCAGGTTTTAACACACTTGATCCAACAATAGGGATCCAGCCTATTACTAAATTAACTCCATTAAAAGGAAAATTGGCTCTTTCTCAATCCTTGGCTTTTGGAGGCAATAATTCTGTATTAATTTTACAAAGAGGAGACTAAAAAGCGTGCGCCTGGCAATCACTGGAATTGGATTAGTAGGAAGTTTTGGATACAAAAAAAAAGATATTTTAAAGCATTTCCAAAATGCAGCTAATCCTACAAAGCAAACCATAAACACGCCTTTTGGTAAAATAGATATTCCTGTATTTCTAGCCAAAACAGAATCTCTAAAGAAATTTACTCCTCTTGGTAAACTTCGGAGAGTCAATCATTTCTCTCGCTTAGCCCTGTTAGGAGCTTTTTTAGCTCTACAAGATGCAAAAATAGATATTAAATCTCAATCTATAGGGCTCATTCTAGCTACAGGCTATGGACCTGCAAAAACTACATTTGGTTTTTTAGATAGCCTTTTAGATGCAGATATCCCTTTACCCTCTCCCAACTTGTTTGCTAATTCTGTCCATAATATAGCGGCTACTAATATTGCTATTTTCCAAAACATTAAAGGACCTGTACTAACAATAAGTCAGTTAGACTTATCCTTTCAAAGTGCATTATTTACAGCTCAAATTTGGTTGAAACAAAACTTAGTGGAAACAGTATTAATTGGAGGAGTTGATGAATACTGTGAAACCATAGGATATTGTCACTTTAGACTTCTAAAAAACCTTAAGCCCCATATAAACTTACATGATCTTCCGCCATTAGGAGAAGGAGCTGCTTTTTTATGCCTCAGTAAACAAAACAACCCTAAATGGGGCTTCCTTGAAATATTAAACACCAAAGAAAAAAATTATAATCATACATTGCGTATATTTTCAGAACCTCTACCCTATTTTGTTAAAAATTTTAGTTCATCTACCAATAAAACCTATTTAAAATTTACTAAATTTTACGGACAAATGCCAACTGCTCTAGCCTTTGACATCTCTCTTTCTGCGCTTATTTTAAAAAATAATTTAAAACTCATCTCTAATTCCCAAAATTTGACACAGGTAATTGTAGAAGACTATCAAAAAAATCAATGGAAAATTAGCCTTTAAAAAATAAGAGGGAAAAATGAGAAAAACTGTTCTAATTACAGGAGCAAGCAGAGGAATTGGCGCAGCCATTGCTCAAAAACTAGCTGAGCAGAAATATAACTTATGGCTAAATTATAAATCTAACCACAAGGCTGCCAACCAATTAAAAGAAAAATTAGAAACTAAAGGGATAGAATGCAAACTTCTACCTTTTGATGTTTCCAATGAACAAGAAGTGAAAAAAGCTTTAGAACCTCTTTTACAAGATACTGTCCCCTATGCCCTGATCCACAATGCAGGATTAATAAAAGATGGGTTAGTAGCAATGATGCCCACCAAAGACTGGGAATTGGTTCTAAATGTTCACTTGGTGGGTTTTTTCTATCTAGTGCGTGCTGTTGTCAAAGCAATGATTCCTAAAAGAAGAGGAAGAATCATTGCTATCTCCTCTCTCTCTGGGCAAACAGGACAAGCAGGACAATTCAATTACTCAGCGGCTAAAGCAGGACTAATTGGGGCTATTAAATCTTTGGCCAGAGAAGTTGCACCCAGAAATATCTTAGCTAATGCCGTTTGTCCTGGCCTTATTGAAACCGATATGACTCAAGAATTTTTAGAAAAAAAATCTCTTATCCCCCTAAAGCGTTTTGGTAAGCCAGAAGAAGTAGCAGGAGTTGTAAGCTTCTTGCTTAGCGAAGATGCCTCCTACATTACTGGCCAAGTTATTGGAGTAAATGGTGGACTTTACATGTAACGTTTAATTGGAAAATAAATATGTATAGAGTAGCAATTACAGGTATAGGTATTATCTCTTGTTTAGGAAATACAATAGAAGATGTGGCCAAAGCCTTATACAAAGGTAAGTCTGGAATAGAAATTGACCCTAAACGCATAGAACTTGGATTTAAAAGTCCATTAACAGGCATTATAAAAAATTTTGATCCTCAAAAATATCTTTCTAAAAAACAACGCAAAACAATGCCTCTTTTTGCAATTCAAGCCTATGCTGCTGTAGAACAAGCTCTAAAGCAAGCCAAGTTAGATTTTAAATCTATTCAAAATGAAAAAACAGGTCTCATTTTTGGCTCAGATTCAACTTGTGCAGCAGCTGTGCAACAGGTAGACTTGCTTCGCAAATTTAAAGAAACCAAAATGATTGGAAGCGGACTAGTTTTTCAATCAATGAACTCAACCATTACAATGAATCTCAACACTATTCTTAAAACCAAAGGAGCATCATGGACTATTAGTTCTGCCTGTTCTAGTGGAGCTCATGCCATTGGACAAGCATTTAATCTCATCGCCTTAGGTCAACAAGAAAGAGTCATCTGTGGAGGGGCGCAAGAAATTGCCTGGGAAGCTGTATGTAGCTTTGACGCATTAGGAGCATTTTCTACTAAAATAAACAATCCTCAAGGCGCAAGTAGACCTTTTGATGCTAACAGAGATGGCCTTGTGCCTAGTGGAGGAGCTGCTGCTTTAATTTTAGAACAGTATGATTTAGCTAAACAAAGAGGAGCAAAAATTCTAGGAGAAATTTTAAGCTATTCTTTTTCTTCTGATGGAAACCATTTAACCATTCCTCAAGCCGAGGGCTTAAAACGCACAATGGAATCTTGTTTAAAACAAGCAAATATTACTCCTAAAGATGTAAATTATATCTGCGCACATGCCACTTCAACTCAAGCAGGAGATGCTGTAGAAGCCCAAGCAATTAAACAAGTTTTTGAAAATTATAGCCCTTATGTTTCTTCCACCAAGTCCATGACAGGCCATGAACTTTGGATGTCAGGTGCGTCCCAAATAGTATATTCTACAATTATGGCCAACTATGAATTCATAGCCCCTAACATAAATTTTCAAACTCCAGATAAATATAGCCAAGAGCTAAATATTGCAAAAGAAACCATTGAAACAAAACCTAACTTTGTCCTTTGCAATGCAGCAGGTTTTGGTGGAACAAATGCATCTATTCTTTTGAGGTATTTTTAATGCACTACGACTTTCTTATCCTTGGCTCTGGCATATCTGGTCTTACCTCTGCACTTATCTTAGGAAAACATGGATATAAAGTAGCAATTATTGAAAAAAATAAAAAAATTGCGCCCCTTTTAAGAGGATTTTATCGTCAACAACAATATTTTGACACCGGATTACATTATCTAGGAGGCCTAGAAGAAGGTGGAATTTTAAATACTTATTTTAATTATTTAGGATTATCTCAACATATAAAAAAAATACCTTTTAATCCAGATGGCTTTGATATTTTAAGATTTCTAGATAAAAAAGAAGACATTTATTTCCCTTATGGATATCAAAATATAGAAAAAAAATTAACTCAAAAATTCCCACAAGAACAAGAGGCTATTCAAGTTTATTTAAAAAAAATAAAACAAAATTACACTTCCTCTCCTCTATTAAATCTTGATGAAAAATTTTTTCAAAAAGAACCATATTATCTCTATAAAAGCCCTAGTCTTGGTTCTTTTTTAGATAAGTTAACTTCTCAAAAATATCTAAAAACAATCCTATGCTCTCACTGCCTATTACACGGAGTCTCACCTTATGAAGTAAGCTTTCGTTTCCATTCCATGGTGGTTGGTTCCTATTATGATTCAGTTCACACTATAGAAGGAGGAGGTAGAAATTTAGTCTATGCTTTTAAAAAAGAACTCAAAAAAAATGAAATAGATATATATTGCGGTTATGGAGCTAAAAAAATAAAAATCTCAACTAATGGAAAATTTTCAGGCATTGAACTAGACAACAAAGAAATAATTCAAGCCAGTGCTTGCATTTCTACACTTCATCCTTCTACTTTTATAGATATTGTTCCTAACCACATCTTTAGACCAGCCTATATAAAACGCTTAAAATCTTTTGAAGAAACTTCTTCTGCCTTTATCTTTTTTGGGAAAATATCTGAATCTAGTCCTATCTTTGATAAAAGAGCAATGTTAATCTTCCCAACCAGCAATATAGAAGTAGCAAACAATATTGCCCCTATGATAAACTCGCCAGCTTATATTAGCATTGGACAAGATTCATCTTGCGATAAAAAAAGTGTAGTTATAATCGTATATTCAAATTTTGTTACTCAACAAAAAAGATATTGTTCTTCAAATTCTTTAGAATACCAAAAAAATAAACACAAGGTAATGCAAAAAATATTGTCTTATATTAAAACAGTATGCCCAGAGCTTTCAAATTTAGAATATGTAGATGGAGCTACTCCTCATACTTTTAAAAGTTATTTAAACTCCCCCACAGGTAGTTTATATGGTATAAAACATAAAATAGGGCAATATTCTCCTATGCCTATAACCAAAATCAAAGGACTATACCTAGCAGGTCAATCTATAGTTGCACCCGGCATATTAGGTGCAATGGTCTCTGCATTTTTAGTTTGTGGAATGATAATTGGTTATAAAAAACTACAAACAGAAGTAAAAAAATGGATCTAAAACGAGTAGTTATCACAGGTTTAGGAGCAATATCTCCTTTTGGTCGAGGCATAAAATCTTTAAAAAAATCTATTTTCTCTAATAAAAGTGCCATTTCAATTATTAACAATTTTAAAGAAATCAAAGGACTTCGCTCTCATGTAGGAGGAGTTGTCAAAGATATTAATCCTAAAGAAATACCTCGTAAATATAGAAGAGCAATGTCTCCTATGTCTATTTATGCAGCACTTGCCGCAAAAGAAGCTCTTTTAAATGCTAACCTAAGCTTAAAAGATTGTTCTCTTGGTAAAGTTAGTCTTATCTTAGGCTCAACCACAGGAAGTGTTTATACTATGGAACAATTTTTTAAAGTTTTTCTTCAAGAAAAGAGCATTGAAAAAATAAAATCAACCTTATTTTTCCAAATAATGAACCATTCTTGTGCTGCCAATGTGGGACAATTTTTAGGAATCACTGGACGCACACTTGCCCCTGCAGCTGCTTGTTCAACTAGTTGTATTGCCATAGGGCAAGGCTTTGAACTCATCTCAAAAGGAATGGAAGATATTGTAATTTGTGGCGGAGCAGATGAATTACACCCTCTTACTGTAGCTACGTTTGATATTATGAATGCTGCTTCTACAAAATATAATTTCTCTCCCCACAATACACCACGTCCATTTGATATTAACAGAGATGGAGTAGTCTGTAGTGAAGGTAGTGGTATCCTTATTCTCGAATCATTAGAATCAGCAAAAAAAAGAAAAGCTAACATTTACGCAGAAATATTAGCCTTTTCTTCAAACACTGATCCTTCTCATATTGCCAATCCATCAACAACATCTCTTAAAAAATGTTTGCAAAATGTTTTAAAACAAGCCAAACTTACGTCTCAACAAATAGATTATCTTAATGCGCACGCCACTGGCACAATCCAAGGAGATATTGTAGAATCTAATGCAATCTATGAAGTGCTAGGAACAAATATCCCTGTTAGTAGTTTAAAAGGACATTTAGGCCATACTATGGCAGCAAGTGGGGCATTGGAAATCATTTGTTGCATTTTTATGTTGCAAGAAAACAAAATTTTGCCTACTCGCAACCTAGAGCAAGTTGACCCCCAGTGTTCTAAATTAAAGTATGTACAAAAAATTATAGATAAAAAACTAAAGATTATACTTAAAAATAACTTTGCTTTAGGAGGAATAAACTCTAGTCTTATCTTAAGGAGATATGAAGAAGATGACTAATAAAGAGATTATAGATACAGTAAATAAAGCGTTAATAGAAGAGTTTGAATTAGACCCTGAACAAATGATACCAGAAGCTCATCTTTATGAAGATCTAGGATTAGATAGCCTTGATACTGTAGATATGATTATTGTTTTAGAAACAGCATTTAACTTTAAAATTAAAGAAGATGAAGATATAAAGTCAATACAAACCCTGCAAGACCTTTATAATTTTATTATTGCCAAAAAACAAATAGAAAAAAATAAAAACAAATCTTGTTAAACAAAATTTTTTTAAACGTTTTTCTTTACCCATTACTTATAATTTGGACGAGTTTTGCCATTGCCATTGGTTTGCCCATTAGTTTAGTTGCAAGGATATTTATTCCTAATGCAACAGGGAAATTAACACGTCTACTAATCTGGCTTTATGGTAAGGGATGCTTAAAAATAGTTTCTATATTTGTGCCAATAAAACTAGAAATCAGCAATCCCAAAACTTTAAAACCACCTTGTATTATAGTAGCTAATCATCTATCTTTTTTTGATGTCTATTTAATGGCTCTTTTACCTTTTAGTAATGTCATATTTGTAGTCAGGGATTGGCCTTTCAAAATTTGGTTTTATGCTCCTTTTATGCACTTAGCCCAATATCTAAATACTGAAAAACTAGACTTAGACCAAACCATATCTCAAGCCCAATATTATTTAAATCAAAACTGTGCCCTTTGTTTCTTCCCAGAAGCTCATCGCAGTCGAACTGGGGAATTAGGCCGATTTTATACAGGAGCATTTAAGATTGCTAAACAAACAAATGTCCCTATCATTCCCTTCTGTATTCAAGGGACAAACATTTTTTTACGTCCAGGCAGCATTTGGTTTGAACGTCATCCAATAAAAGTCAAAATTCTATCACCAGTATTGCCTTCTCAATTTTCTTCCTATATAGAAATGAGAAAACAGGTAAAAAAAATAATTCAACTTACCCTGCAAAAAATAGAAAAGGCTTAAATGATGGAAAATAAATTTAAAGATTCTCTATGTGAATTTAATTCATTCGAACAAATACAAAAGCTACAAAATTCCCTGCTCCAAAAACATCTTAAATATATCTCTACTTACTCACCTTTTTATAAAAAACTGTTTAAACAACTTAAAATTGACCCCTTACAAATAAAAACCACAAAAGAACTCTCTAGATTGCCTTTTACTACCAAAAAAGACTTATGTCGCTATCCTCAAGACTTTATATGTACTCCTTCATCCCAAATAGTAGATATTTCTCTTACTTCTGGCACAACAGGAGATCCTATTGCTATTTATCTAACCTCAAAAGATATAAACCGTCTTGGCTATAATGAAGAAATCTCTCTAAAAACCGCCCAAATAACATCAAAAGACATTGTACTTATTGCAGTGGCTTTGGATAGATGTTTTATGGCAGGCCTTGCTTATTTCTTAGGATTGCAACGTATTGGAGCTACAGCTATTCGCGGTGGATCTTCAAGCATACCAATCCTCGCTGAACTTGTATGCAAATATAATCCCTCTGTCATCATAGGAGTTCCAAGTTTACTTCTAAATTTAGCTCTATTTCTAGAAGAAGAAGGAATTTCTCCTCAAACAACCACAATTCAAAAACTCATTTGTATTGGAGAACCAATTCGATACCACGACTTTTCACTTATGCCCTTAGGAAAATTACTCCATCAAAAATGGAGGGCCAAACTCTTTGGCACTTATGCCAGTTCTGAAATGGGCACTGCTTTCTGTGAATGTGAATATGGAAAAGGAGGGCACTTACATCCAGACTTAATTATTTTAGAAATAGTTGATGAAAATGGTAACATCTTGCCACCGGGCAAAATTGGAGAAGTTGTTGCTACTCCTCTCAGAGTGGAAGGGATGCCTCTTTTAAGATTTAAAACAGGAGACATAGCTTTTTTAGATACAACCCCCTGTAAATGTGGACGCAACTCTCCTCGGTTAAGCCCTATTTTAGGGAGAAAATCTCAAGCCCTAAAAATAAAAGGCACCACAGTTTATCCACCTGCTATATTTGCTGTGTTACAAAAAATTCCTAGCATAAAAAACTACTACTTAGAAGTGTATAATCACTACGAGTTATCAGATATAGTCAAAGTTGTGGTTGGGACTACAGACGCTCATTTAAACTCAGAACAAATTGCTGAGAAAATTGCTGCGAATATAAGAGTAAAACCAGAGGTTATTATCACCACGCCTCAAAAAGTAAACTCAAAGATCATTCAACCAAATAAAAGAAAGCCTGTCTTATTTTTTGATTATCGACAAAAAAAACATGGTTAATCCTTTTAAATTTCCCATTTCTGCTAGTAAACTCCTTCCCCATAAAAGACCAATGCTTTTATTGGATAAATTGGTCTTTTGTTCCACTAACTTTGCAACAGGAGTTACTATTATAAAACAAAATAATATTTTTCTTCTATCTAACGAGGTAGAGGAAATAATCTTTATAGAACTAATGGCACAAACCTATGGAGCCTTTCAGGGATATCTGGCTTTAAAAAACAATCTTCCTATCCCAGAAGGATTTTTAGTAGGCGTTCAAGATATTCAAATTAAGGGACAAGCTACATGTGGAGATACTTTGAAAGTAGAAGTAAAACACATTACTTCTTTTCATCAATTTTCCCTAGTTTTGGGAAAAGTATTTAAAAACACAAAAATTATTGCCTGCGGGAAAATAAAACTATGGGCAAAAAACTAATTTTTTCTATTTTTATCCTTGCTTTCTCAAATCTTAGTTTTGCTCAAAATTTAAATTTTTTAAAGCAAATAGAAAGTAATATACAAAATATAAAATCCTTAAAATGTAACTTTACTCAAGAAAAACATCTCTCCATATTTAAAAAAGTACTGATATCAAAAGGAAAATTTTACTTTCAAAAACCAGACTATTTACGTTGGGAATATACAGAGCCAGTAAAAATGGGATTTTGTTTTTTAAAAAATACAGGGAAAAGTTGGAATGACGTTGATAAAAAGATAAAAAAATTTAACATATCCGAAAACAGACAAATGGCTTTAATTAAACAACAAATTATAGTTTGGACAACTTTTAATTTAAAATGGATCTCATCTCAATTTTCTTTTAAAATACTTTCTAAAAACCCTCTTAAATTACAATTAACACCTAAGCAAAAAAATATCCCTTTAAAATATTTGAAATTGCAATTTAATAAAGATCAGCAAACTCTTCATTCTTTAGAGCTATATGAAAAAGATTTAGATTTTACCCGTCTTATTTTTTATAATCATCAAATAAATTTAAAAGAATCTATCCCCTTTTGTCCCTAAAACATATTTCTCGAGTTAAAAGCCAAAATAATTCTGGACTAAAATCTTCAGGTCGCTGTTTAAGATCAAAATTTTCAATGTTAATATTATTTTTATTAAAATAGCTCTTTAAAATCTTTTGAACTTGTTTTCTTCTATGCTGAAAAAAGATTTTTACCACTTTAGACAGTTTAGATTTTAACTCTATAGGAGCATCTTCTCTGGGAGTAAAACAAAGCACAGATGACCACACCTTTGGTGGAGGATAAAATACATTTGGCGAAACATGAAAAAGAAGTTTAGGACAGGCAAAACTCTGCAACCACACGCTAAGAGCTCCATAAGTTTTTGTTCCTGGTTTTGCAATAATCCTCTCCCCAACTTCTTTTTGAACCATAAAAACAGCCTTCTTATAAGAAAAAACTGAACTTAAAATATCCCACAAAAGCGGCGAAGCAACATTATAAGGCAAATTGCCAAACAATTTAAGACAGGAAATACTATTTAATTTTTCCCACCTAAATTTTAAGGCATCTATATTTACGAGATCAAGATTAGGAAATTCTTGTTTTAAAGAAAAAACCAATTTTTTATCTTTTTCAAAAGCAATAATCCTATGGAAATCATAAGAAAAAACAATTTTTGTAAGCGCTCCTTGGCCAGGACCAATTTCTAGCAAGGTATCTTTTGAATCAATATCTAAGGATCGTACAATCTTATGGCAGATATTTTGGTCCCGCAAAAAATGCTGGCCCAAACTTTTTTTAGGATAATTGATGCGCACGGCGATATTTTTTTTCCAATTTTCTTTGTCTATATGCTTTCAAAAGTTTTAAGAAAATAAAATAGGTTAATATAGAAGCAGGGATACCTAAAATTGTTCCACCAATACACATTGCCATAAAAACATCCCATCCTGTATTAATCAATTCTTTCATAGCAAGATGAGAAAAATCTATTTTAGCATTAACTGGCCAAAAATACTTTCCAATAATATAAAATAAATAATATAAAAAGGGTACATTTAAAGGATTGGATACCCAGGTACCTAAAGCCGCTGCTATCTTATTGCTTCTAAATAAAAAAGCCAAAGCTACGGCCACTACTGTCTGAAAAGGAATAATGGGCCAAAAGCCTACCAATACACCTAAAGCTAATCCTAGGGCAATGCTTTCAGGAGAAGATTTTAAACGCAAAATCCTTAAATACCAATATCTAAAGGTTCTTTTTATTTTATACCACCACATCTTCATCTTTACCCTCAAAAATAAAGCCTAAAAATTTTTCTTCATAAGGTCAAATTAGAATCTATCCTTAAATTTACTACCCATAATATTTTGACAGCAACCTATTTTTTGGCATAGCATATTCCTTATGGAAAAGTTAATAGTATGGACAAATTTTTGCTTTGATCCTTTGCATGCTTTGTGGGAAAGTAAAAAAGGACAAGAGATCATAGCATCTTTGTTAGTCTTTATCTTTACCTTAAGCTTAGTTTTAATAGAACTAAAAAGATTTAATTTATTGCCGTCTTCTTCTTTTAGTCTTCTTTTGCCCTCAAATCCTTTTTTTGCAGTCCATCTTGCATTTTCTCTACTTTTAATTTTTGAAGTCATAAGCTTTATTTTTGTTTTACCGTGTTCAGTATCTAAAGCTGTAGGCAAACAATTGGAAATTCTTTCCCTAATTTTTTTAAGAAATTGTTTTAAACTTCTTACAGAGTTTAATGAACCTATAAATTTTGCAAGCCATCTTTCTATTATTTGGCAAATAGGGACCTATGCTCTGGGCTCTCTTTTAATTTATCTAATTTTGTTTTTTTATTATCTTATCTTAAAAGATGCTCATAAAAAAGAACAAATTCGCGGAAAAAATATCTTCTATTTTGTAGGATCCAAAAAAATAATTTCTCTTTTATTGCTAGTAATTTTTATTTCTATGGGGGTTTATAATATATACTCTTATTTTAATCATAAACAATTAATAACTTTCTTTAATGAATTTTATACATTACTTATCTTTAGTGATATACTTATTGTACTTATAGCCCATAGATATTTCCCTACCTTTAAAGATACTTTCCGCAACTCTGGGTATGCAATTGCTACTCTACTTATGAGGTTATGTCTTACTGCTCCAATCTACTATGATGTAATTATAGGTCTAATGGCCTCTTGCTTTGCTTTGGCTTTAACTTTTATTTATATGAAAACAAAAAAAGAAACCTAATGTTTAAAAGGAGTTATTATGGGAACCAATAACAGTGTTTTTTTAGAAGTTATTGAATGGTTTGACGATAAAGGGACAGAATTAGCTCATAGAATTCCTCAAAAAGGTTCTGGAGAAATCAAATGGGGAGCTCAATTAATCGTAAGAAACAGTCAAGCTGCTGTTTTTTATTATCAAGGACAAGCAATTGACGCATTTGGAGCTGGAAGACACACCTTAACTACAGCTAATATTCCTATTTTAACCAAAATACTTTCAATCCCTTGGGGAATGACAAGCCCTTTAAGAGCAGAAGTATATTTTGTAAACATGAAAATTTTTCCCAACATAAAATGGGGCACCAAAGATCCTGTGGCTTTTAAAGATTCTAAGCTAGGCTTAGTTAGATTAAGAGCATTTGGCACTTTAGACCTCCGAATAGTCCAACCAGTGTTGTTTATTAATTCTCTTGTAGGAACAAAAGCATCCTTTACCTTAAAGGATATTGAAGATTATCTTAGTAAAGTAGTTGTATCTAAATTTAACGATTACTTGGGAGAAAATTTAGATACCTTATTTGATCTCCCAGGAAAATATGACGAATTTTCTGCGGATTTAGAAATTCTTTTAAAAAAAGACTTATCACGCTTTGGACTTGGATTAAGCAAACTTTATATTAACGCTATAACTCCCCCACCAGA
>NZ_FNIN01000014.1:0-2500 GCF_900104045.1 Desulfonauticus submarinus | reverse complement strand
CTATGGGACACCTTCCCAGGTGCTTCTGCTATCTACTCATGGATCACTTTATGGTGGCCCCACAACCCCGGATAGCATGCTATCCGGTTTAGGCTACTCCCCTTTCGCTCGCCGCTACTCAGGGAATCTCGTTTGATTTCTCCTCCTCCGGGTACTGAGATGTTTCACTTCCCCGGGTTCGCCCCCTGATTACTCAGGGTACCTGGATGTTACTCCAGGTGGGTTCCCCCATTCGGATATCCCCGGATCATAGCCTGTTTGGCGGCTCCCCGAGGCTTTTCGCAGCCTACCACGTCCTTCATCGCCTCCTGGCGCCTAGGCATCCACCGATTGCCCTTAATATCTTAACCTATCTCTTCCGCTCTTTCCCTCTTTACCCCTATTTAATTGTCAATTAACTCTCTAAAGATTCCTATGTAACACCCTCAATTCCTAAGAGTGCTACAACTAAAACCTTTAGCCTGGTGGAGGTGAACGGAGTCGAACCGATGACCTCCTGCGTGCAAGGCAGGCGCTCTCCCAGCTGAGCTACACCCCCACACTCTCCACCCTTCTTACTTGGTGGGCCTAGATGGACTTGAACCATCGACCTCACGCTTATCAGGCGTGCGCTCTAACCGAAACTGAGCTATAGGCCCATCTAAACCCTATTCTATCTACTTTCAATCAACTACCATCACTTCTAACAATTAAATAGCGAGCTTATACAGGTAGAGTAGAAAGCTTATCCTCTATAAAGGAGGTGATCCATCCGCACCTTCCGGTACGGATACCTTGTTACGACTTCACCCCAATCACCAGCCCTACCGTCGGCAGCTGCCTCCCCTTACGGGGTTGGCTCACTGACTTCGGGTAGAACCAGCTTTCGTGGTGTGACGGGCGGTGTGTACAAGGCCCGGGAACGTATTCACCCCGGCATGCTGATCCGGGATTACTAGCGATTCCGCCTTCATGCAGTCGAGTTGCAGACTGCAATCCGAACTACGATGGGTTTTTTGGGATTAGCTCCACCTCGCGGTCTCGCAACCCTTTGTACCCACCATTGTAGTACGTGTGTAGCCCTGGGCGTAAGGGCCATGATGACTTGACGTCGTCCCCACCTTCCTCCGAGTTGACCTCGGCAGTCCCCCTAGAGTGCCCGGCTTTACCCGATGGCAACTAAGGGCAAGGGTTGCGCTCGTTGCGGGACTTAACCCAACACCTCACGGCACGAGCTGACGACAGCCATGCAGCACCTGTCTCCGGGTTCCCCGAAGGGCACTCCGCCATCTCTGGCAGATTCCCGGGATGTCAAGCCCAGGTAAGGTTCTTCGCGTTGCATCGAATTAAACCACATACTCCACCGCTTGTGCGGGCCCCCGTCAATTTCTTTGAGTTTCATCCTTGCGGACGTACTCCCCAGGCGGGACACTTATCGCGTTTGCTTCGACACCCAGCGGGTCTAACCGCCAAACGTCTAGTGTCCATCGTTTACAGCGTGGACTACCAGGGTATCTAATCCTGTTTGCTCCCCACGCTTTCGCACCTCAGCGTCAGTTTCGGCCCAGGTAGCCGCCTTCGCCTCTGGTGTTCCTCCCGATATCTACGGATTTCACCCCTACACCGGGAATTCCGCTACCCTCTACCGAACTCTAGCTCAGCAGTCTCAAGTGCTATCCCAAGGTTAAGCCCTGGACTTTCACACCTGACTTGCCAAGCCGCCTACGCGCGCTTTACGCCCAGTGATTCCGAATAACGCTCGCACCCTCCGTATTACCGCGGCTGCTGGCACGGAGTTAGCCGGTGCTTCCTCTGGAGGTACCGTCAAACTAATAGCCTATTCGACTATCAGCCCTTCTTCCCTCCTGACAGAGGTTTACGACCCGAAGGCCTTCTTCCCTCACGCGGCGTCGCTGGGTCAGGGTTGCCCCCATTGCCCAATATTCCCCACTGCTGCCTCCCGTAGGAGTCTGGGCCGTGTTCCAGTCCCAGTGTGGCCGTCCACCCTCTCAGGCCGGCTACCCATCGTCGCCTTGGTAGGCCTTTACCCCACCAACTAGCTAATGGGACGCAGGCTCATCCCCAGGCGGTAGCTTCTTCGAGAGGCCACCCTTTCTTAGCTAACCCCTTAATCATTAGCTAATTCATCCGGTATTAGCCCCGCTTTCGCAAGGTTATCCCAGTCCCAGGGGTAGATCACCCACGCGTTACTCACCCGTGCGCCGCTTTACTCACCACCCGAAGGTGGCTTTCTCGCTCGACTTGCATGTGTTAGGCACGCCGCCAGCGTTCATTCTGAGCCAGAATCAAACCCTCCAGATTAAATTCCTTCTCAAAAAAAAACCTTACTAGCTCTCTACTCTACCCTAACTCGCTATTCAATTGTCAAAAATCATGGAGCTTTCCCTTCTAACTCACTCCACCTTAACTTGTCAATAACTTTTTTTCCACAACCCCAATCACCACTCCAACTCCAAAACAACTCTCTCCAACCCAACTCCATCCCCTCGTGGCGAAGGAG
>NZ_FNIN01000013.1 GCF_900104045.1 Desulfonauticus submarinus | reverse complement strand
AAATCGCTTTCACCAATGGGAAGTTTTTGCATGGTTTTGTCCTTTGGTATTGATTCTAGGTAAAAGTTAGGTGTTTATTTAGTAAAGGTCAATATGTGAAGTTATGTTTTGAAAGAGAGTTTTAATTACAGGCTTCTTCACATTGACTTTTTAAAACAAAAGGTTAACATTTTTTACATGAGTGAGAAATTTTCTTCTGATTTTGAATTAGCAGATTTGGTTGAAGATAATATAGAAGAACCTAAGTATTATAAGGTATTACTTCATAATGATGATTATACCACTATGGACTTTGTAGTTGAAGTTTTACAAAAGATTTTTCATAAAGATAAGGCAGAGGCTTATGCTATTATGATGAAAGTTCACACAGAAGGGATAGGTGTTTGTGGCATATATCCGCTGGAAATAGCAGAAACAAAGGTGTTTTTAGTTAAGCAAATGGCAAGGTCCAGGGGATTTCCCTTAAAATGTACTTTAGAAGAGGTGTAAAGTGTTAAGTAGAGAGCTTGAAAGAATTATTGCAATTGCAGTACAAGAGGTCAAAAGAAGACAACATGAATTTTTGACCTTGGAACATATTTTATTTGCTTATACAATTGATAAAAAAGGACGTCAAATTTTAGAAGATATGGGAGCTGATATAAAGGAATTGAGACGATTGTTGGAAGAATATTTTGTGGAAAATTTAGATGTTTTGCCAAGTAGCTGGGAGCGGGAGATTATTCAGACAATAGGAGTGCAGCGTGTTATTCAAAGGGCTATTATGCATGCTCAATCTGCTGGTAAGAATATGGTCCAAGCAGGAGACTTGTTAGTTGCCTTTTTTGAGGAACCTGAAGCCCATGCTACTTATTTTTTAAGAACTCAAGGAATAACTCGGTTAGATTTACTAGACTATATTTCTCATGAAATGGAAAAAGATAGCCCTGGAAATAGTTGTCCTGAATGCTCGCGGGGGGGTAAACAGGAACAAAAAAAACAAGGTTTTGTAGAAAAGTTCACTATTGATTTAGTAGAAAAGGCAAGACAAGGGAAAATAGATCCTTTAATTGGTCGGGAGAAAGAACTAAGACGTACTATTCAAGTTTTACTCAGGAGAAGAAAAAATAATCCTATTTTTGTTGGAGAGCCTGGAGTTGGGAAAACAGCAATGGCCGAAGGCTTAGCTTTAAAGATAGCTAATGGAGATATACCAGCACAATTTAGAAATACTAAGCTTTATGCTTTAGATATGGGAGCATTAGTAGCTGGAACAAAATTTAGAGGTGACTTTGAAGCAAGATTAAAAGGAGTAATAAAAGAATTAAAGGCAATGGATAATGCTATTTTATTTATTGATGAGATCCATACAGTAGTAGGAGCAGGTGCAACTAGTGGTGGTTCTTTAGATGCTTCTAATATCTTAAAGCCTGTATTAGCTTCGGGAGAGATTAGATGTATTGGGTCTACTACGTATGAGGAGTATAAAAATTATTTTGAAAAGGATAGAGCCCTTTCTCGTCGTTTTCAAAAAATAGAATTAAGTGAGCCTAGTATCGAAGATACAGTGAAGATATTGAAAGGTTTAAAGCCGTATTATGAGAAGTATCATCGAGTAAAATATCAAACCAAGGCCCTTCTAACAGCAGTAGAACTTTCTGCTAGATATATACGGGATAGATATTTGCCTGATAAAGCTATTGATGTGATTGATGAAGCAGGGGCTGTATTTGTTTTAGAAGGAGCTCCTAAAGGGAAAAAGACAGTTACTCCAAAGGATATAGAAAAGGTAGTAGCAAGTATTGCTAAAATTCCTTCTAAACAAGTAACAGTTAGTGATAGAGAAAAACTGCTTAGTTTGGAACAAGAACTAAAAACAGTAATTTTTGGGCAAGATGAGGCTATATATACTTTAGCCAAAGCTATTAGAAGAGCTAGGGCAGGGCTTAGAGATCCTCAAAAGCCTGTAGGTTCTTTTTTATTAATTGGCCCTACAGGAGTTGGAAAAACTGAATTAGCCCGTCAGTTAGCACTGACGTTAGGGATAAAATTTTTGCGTTTTGATATGAGTGAGTACATGGAAAAGCATGCGGTTTCTCGTCTTATTGGCGCTCCACCTGGATATGTAGGGTTTGATCAAGGCGGTCTTTTGACAGAAGCAGTACGAAAAAATCCTCACTGTGTGCTGTTGCTAGATGAGATTGAGAAGGCGCATCCAGATATATTTAATATCTTACTTCAAATTATGGATCATGCAACGCTTACAGATAATACAGGAAGAGAAGCTGATTTTAGACATGTTATCTTACTTATGACCTCTAACGCAGGAGCAAGAGAGATGAGTGCTAGATCTATTGGTTTTGCTCCTGAAAAGGTAATGGATAAAGCTAAAAAAGGATTAAAGGAAATAGAAACTTTGTTTAGTCCTGAGTTTAGAAACAGATTAGATGCTATAGTTGCTTTTAATGGTCTTTCTCAAGATATTATGGAGAAAATTGTAGAGAAATATATAAAAGAACTAAATCAACAGTTAAAATCTCAGCAAGTAGAATTGACTTTAAGTTCAGGTGCAAGATCTTGGTTAGCGAAAAAAGGTTATGATCCTAATTTTGGTGCAAGACCTTTAGCTAGGGTTATTGAACAAGAATTAAAAGATGTTTTAGCAGAAAAATTACTTACCAAAGAAATAGAAAAAGGAACAAAAGTTTTTGTAACATTAAATAGTAAAAGGAAAAAATTGCGCTTTAAAATAGAAGAGAAAGTAGCTTATTGAGATAGTGATAAACTAAATTTAGATCAAAAAAAGTAAATATATTAAATTAGCTTGTAAAAGATGTAGTAAAGAGAGTGGTGTAAAAGGATTGGGTAAAAAAAGATTACAAGAAGGAAAATGGAATAACTATGAAATATGTTTTATCTAAATTCAAAACCTATTTTTCCACCTATTGAATTTGCAGATAAAGATGGTCTTCTAGCTATAGGTGGAGATTTATCTCCAGAGAGACTCATTTCAGCTTATTCTATGGGTATTTTCCCGTGGTATGAAAAGGATACTCCAATTCTTTGGTGGGCTCCTTTTCCCCGTCCTGTTATTTTTCCATCTGAGTTTCATATTTCTAAAAGTCTTAAAAAAATTTTAAAAAAAAATATTTTTTCTATTTCCTTTGATGCAAATTTTTTTGAAGTTATTTTTAGTTGTGCAGAGCTTAGAAAAGAGCAAGGAACATGGTTAGTTCCAGAAATGATAGAAGCTTACTCTAATCTTCATAAATTAGGATATGCCCACTCTGTGGAAGTATGGAAAGATGGAAAATTGGTTGGAGGATTATACGGTGTATCTATAGGAAGGGCTTTTTTTGGGGAATCTATGTTTCATTTAGTAGATAATGCTTCTAAAGTTGGTTTGTGGGGACTTTTAAAATTTTTACAAAAAAATGACTTTATTTTTTTAGATTGTCAGCAATCTTCTCCTCATGTATTGCGTTTTGGAGCTAAAGAAATAGGGCGGGATGAATATAAGAAATTATTAAAACACGCTTTGTCTTATCCTACGCTATTTTGTTGGCAAAATAAGAGCGTCGAGCTTGGGCTGTAGGGCATTCCAAACTGTTTGAGGAGATAAATTCACCAAACAATTTATATGTTCGCAGTGATTTTTATTACAGGGTTGGCATTTAAGCCCTAACTTTATGTCATAATGATAGCCTTTAGGGTATGTCCATGCAGAACTAGTAGCTCCAAGAATAGTAAAACTCGGCGTATTTACAGCTACGGCGATATGTCTAGGAGCAGAGCAATTGCCTATATGCATTTTAGCCAAAGAGATTATTGCTGCCATTTCTCTTAAAGAAAGTACTTTGTCTGGTAGAATAAAAAGATTTTTATCACTTTTATAAATTGGTTCTACAAAATTCCTTTCTTTTGGACCATAGAGTAAAAGAATTTTAGTTTGAGGATGATGTTTTTTTATTAGTTGGCCTAGTTGGATATAGTGCGAACTAGGCCAACATCTAGTTTTGCGTCTATGAGTTGGATCAAAAGTTAAAAAGAGATTATCTGGTTTCACTTTTAATTTTTTTAAATAATTTTGGGCAGACAATATTTCGTTTTCTCTTAGATAAACCTGGGGAGGAATTATCTGAGGATCAATATCTAAGGCGCGAAGAATACTTAGCTTACAATAAGCAGCATATCCTGGTAAGGAATTTACCCACTGGGAATAAAGAATTTTATTGTACCAAGGCGGAGTATAAGTTAATTTTATTTTTGCCTTAGAAAAGAATATAACCCATCTAATTCTAGGAAGTTGTTGAAAATCGACAATTAGGTCAAAGTTTTGCTTGGCAATTTGACGGTAAAATTTAAGCTCAGTTAAAAAATTTTTTAATTGTTTTCTATCTAAAGAAATGATTTTATATAGGTAGGGATTGTTTTCCAGAAGAGGTGCACATTTTTTTTCTGTATAAAAATATATTTTGGCTTGAGGGAATTTTTGAGCAAGTAATTTTATTGCAGGTGTTGCGAGTAAAACATCACCTATTTGCCTTAGCTGACAAATAAGGATCTTTTGGGGAGAAAAATTTTGGAGAGAACTATTTTTCATCCATTAAAGGTGGAGCACTATTTAAATCGTAAAATCCTCTAACCTTAAAAGGTAAGCTGTAATTAGGAGCTCTATCAAGGTAAATACGGCCAAAATTTTCATCCTCTGGCATTTTCCATAAAGGCACAAGACCAGAAGGAATGGGGAACTCTAGAGGAGCGCTTATAATTTCTTTTATTCGAGATTCATAACGAGATTTGAGATAATCTATTAGCATATCTCTTTCTTCAGGCAAAAAAGATTCTAAAACAATATCTTTGGCATCTTGTAATTTAGGTTTAGGTAAGTCTGTATCTTCTAAAATATTTTCCCATAAAAAGTCTTTTTCTTCTTCTTTTGGCCAAAAAGAACGATAAAGATGCACCTCTACTCCTTTTCGTCCTTTAAAAGAAAAAAGTGTCATTTTTACCATAAATGCCCTTAGAGTGGGTAAGGCGATATCTGGTTCTATAATATGAATATCCATATCTATTTTATTTAGCTTTAAAGTATAACCAATGTCAATATGAGTATTAGCTTTGTTTTTTATTTTTTTGCTTTATTGAAACCTAGTTGACTTGTTTGCCTAAAACGGCATATATCTAAAAAGACATAAAATTTGGGAGGTGTTGGAATGACAATGGATAAACTTTTAGGAGTAATTTTAGGGTTTGCTTTGATATTTGTGTCTAGTGTGAGCAAAGCAGAGCCTAGAGGGAAGTTGATTATTTTTCATGCTGGGAGTTTGAGTGTACCTTTTGCCAAAATGGAACAAGAATTTGAAAAGATGTATCCTAATGTAGATGTTTTAAGAGAAGCTGGGGGAAGCACAAAAATGGCTCGTCTTATTGCAGATGTAGGAAAACCTGCGGATATTATGGCTTCTGCAGATTATAAAGTAATTGATAATATTTTAGTTCCAGATTTTGCCACTTGGAATATTAGATTTGCATCTAATCAATTGGTATTATGCTATACAAAACATAGTAAATATGCAGACGAAATTAATTCTAAGAATTGGTATGAAATTTTATGTAGAAAAGGAGTTGTTTGGGGGCATTCAGATCCAAATTTAGATCCATGCGGCTATAGAGCCCTTATGGTTATGCAATTGGCAGAAAAATTTTACAATAAACCAGGTTTGTATCAACGTTTGTTAGGTAATAGACCAATAGAAAATGTTCGTCCAAAATCTGTAGAGCTTATTTCTCTGTTAAATACAGGAAATATGGATTATGCTTGGGAATATTTATCTGTTGCGGTTCAACATAATTTAAAATATATAAAATTAGATGACCATATAAATCTTGGTAATTATAAATATGATTCATTTTATAAACAGGCTGAAGTTAAAGTTACAGGTAAAAAACCTGGCACATGGAAGGTTAAAAGAGGAAAATCTTGTACTTATGGAATTACTATTTTGAAAAATGCTGCTAACAAAGAAGCTGCAGAGGCTTTTTTAGCTTATATGCTCGATCCAAAAGGTGGGCTTAAAATTTTAAAAGAAATGGGACAACCTCCTTTTATCCCATGTAGAGTAGCGTCTGAGGAAATGAAAAATAATTTGCCTAAAAAGTTGCAGAAGTTGGTTGAAGTTAAAAATTAGTTAATAACTTTCTATTTAAAGAGTGAAGTTGTTTTTTATTTAATATTTAAAAAAATGAACCAATATAAAAATAAATTTTTTTATAATTTTTTGTTTTTATTATCTTTCCCTTTGATTTTATTAATTGTTTTACCTTTAGGTAAAATGTTGACAGGGCCAGGTTTAAAAGACCTGGCCTTAACTATTCAAGATAAGGAAGTTTTAAATGCTCTTTTGAGAAGTATTTTGACTTCTTTAAGTGCGACTTTGATAGCCTTTGTTTTGGGAACTCCTTTAGCCTATTTATTAGCTAGAAAAGAGTTTAAGGGAAAAAAGATTGTTCAAGGTATTATAGACCTTCCTATTATGATTCCTCATCCTGTTATAGGTATTGCTATTTTAGGATTGGCTTCTCGAAATACAGTGCTAGGTCAAATTTTTCAGTCTTTAGGTATTCAAATAATGGGAACTTATACTGGCATTATTACTGTACTTACTTTTGTTGGCTTACCTTTTTATATAAACACCGCTAGAGATGGATTTGAATCTGTATCTCCTAGATTAGAGTATGTGGCAAGAAGTTTAGGAGCAGGGCCATGGTCTGCTTTTTTTAGAATTACTTTTCCTTTGGCTTGGAGAAATATTATTTCAGGCATGATAATGTGTTTGGCTAGGGCTATTAGTGAGTTTGGAGCCGTGATTATAGTAGCCTATCATCCTATGACCGCCCCTGTTTTGATTTATGAAAGGTTTACTGCTTATGGGCTTAAATACTCTCAGCCTGTGGCAGTTTGGCTGATTTTTATTTCTTTAGTTTTGTTTGTGAGTATGCGTTTTTTAAGTCCAAAAACAAGGGAATCATAAATAGATTCATTGGTGTCTTTGATATGTTAAAAGTCGTTGAATTTTCTTTGACTCTTTCTAACTTTTTACTTCAAAATATTAATTTAGAAGTTCAAGAGGGAGAGTTTTTTGCGCTTATTGGTCCTACTGGTTCAGGTAAAACTCTTCTTTTAGAATCTTTAATGGGGGTTTTTCCTAGTAATTGTCAATTCAAAGGAAATATCTTTTTAAATAAAAAAAATATCACCTATTTGCCACCAGAAAAAAGAGGTCTTGGAATTGTCTATCAACATGCGGCCTTATTTCCTCACTTAACAGTAAAAGAAAATATTTTGTTTGGCTTTAGATATAAAAAACAAAAGAAAAATCTTAAAGAACTTGATTTTTTGATTCAAAAGTTGGGCATAGCTCATCTTTTGAATCGTTTTCCTAATACGTTAAGTGGTGGAGAACGACAAAGAGTTGCTTTAGCTAGAGCATTGGTTCTACGCCCTAAGGCTATTTTATTAGATGAACCTCTATCTGCCTTGGATCCTAACTTTCAAGAAGAAATTAGAGAGCTTCTCAAAAATTTGCATAAAGATTTGAATATTACTTTTATTATGGTTTCTCATAATTTTTCTGAAGTTCTTTATTTAGCTGAAAGAGGAGCTATTATTCGGAATGGTCAAATAGAACAAATAGGAACTATTTCTCAAATTTTTAATCATCCGAACTCTAGTTTTGTAGCAGATTTTGTAGGAGTAAAAAATATTTTTTCTGCTCAGATAAAAAAAGATGTTGCTATTATAAATAATACTTTAAAAATAAAGATACCTATTCAAAAACAAAAGTTTTTGAATTATATTGCAATTCGTCCAGAAGCTATTTTTTTGTTAAATAATAGAAATAATAATCATTTAGAAAATTGTTTTACTGGAATAGTTAAGAAAATTTTTAGAAAAGGTTTTTATTTTGAATTTATTATAGAGGTTGATTCAGTAGAATTTAAATCTTTTTTGACTAAAAAGGATTTAATAGAAATGATAGTTAAAGAAGGAGACAAAATAAAAATTGGTTTTAGAGCAAAAGATGTGCATTGTTTTTATGAGAAATTATGAAATTGTATTGACATTTAATCTTTAAAATATAGTTTTTTAAACTAAAGTTAAAATAATATGTTAGAATATATGACTTATGTTATAATTGCTTGTATTTTAGACTTGTTTTTAAAAGATCCTGTCTGTTGGCCTCATCCTGTGGTTGGAATTGGCAAGATAATTGGGTGGTTAGAAGGTTTTTTTTTAAAATTTAATAAATATCCATATTTTTTGGGTTTTAGTTCAGTGATTAGTTTAAGTGTCTTGATTTACTATGGGGTAAAGTTTTTAATTTCTATTCCAAGAGTAGGATGGATATTTTTTATTTATTTGGGATTTGCTGGTTTAGCTTTTGGCTCTCTTTTAAGAGAGGGTAAAAAGGTTTTTAATGCTATTTTAAGAGAAGACTTGGAAGATGCTAGAGAAAAACTTGGGTATTTAGTTAGTAGAGATACCTCTAAAATGGATTTTTTAGAAGTAAAAAAAGCTCTGATTGAAACTATGTCAGAAAATTTTAATGATGGTTTTTTAGCTCCTTGGTTTTATTTTTTAATCGGAGGTCCAAGCTGGTTATGGGTATATAAAGTTGTATCTACTTTTGATTCTATGTGGGGATATAAAGTAAAACATTATCATAAACTTGGATTCTTTGCTGCAAAACTAGATGATTGTTTAGCATATTTTCCTGCCCGTTTTAGTGCTTTTGTTTTTTGGTTAGTAGGTATTATAAATGAAAACTATTTTTCTCTTAAGGTTGTTCAAAAAGAAGCCAGTCAACTTCAAAGCCCTAATGCAGGTTGGCCTATGAGTGCCATGGCTTATCTTTTAGGAATAGAATTAGGAGGTAAAAATATTTATTTTGACAAAATTGTAAACAAGCCCCTTTTGGGAGTAAAAGGTGTTTATCCTCAAAATATTCATTTAGAGAGAATGTTTGCTTTTTTAAATTTTGCTTGGGGCATTACTATTGTATTTAGTCTGTTGATTTTAAGCAGTGTAATACTAATTTTTCATTATTGCTAATTCTTTAGTTTAATTCAATTTTTTATAAATTTGTTATTTAGACCTTACTTGTTTTGCTAGTTGTTTTAGGGTTTGTAAGTTTTTTTTATCTGAAGATAAAGTTTTGTCTTTAGGGGTTTCAATGATCATGGGAAGATTTTGAAAGTCTTTATCCTGAACAATAAAAGAAAAGGCCTTGAGCCCTATTGTCCCTTGACCAATATGAAAATGTTTATCTTTTTTACTTCCAAGATCGCAGAGTGAGTCATTGAGGTGCCATAGTTTAACATTTGATAAATCTAAATAGTTTTTAATTTTTTGTTTTAACTTTTGATATGTAAGAGATGTTCTAAAATCATATCCAAAGCCAAAGAGGTGAGCTGTATCTAAACAAAAGCCTATTTTTATGTCTAAAAGTTTTTCTTTTAAAAGTGCAAATTCCTCTAAATTGCCTCCTAATAAATTCCCAGCTCCACATGTGTTTTCTACAAGTAAAATACCTTTGAATTCTGGCACTTTTTCAAATGCCTCAATAATGGCATTTGCCAATAGAGAAATCCCTAATTTTATCCCTTTTCCTCTATGACTACCTGGATGGGTTACAATATAAGAGACATTTAATAGAGTTGCTATCTTAAATTCTGCTATTAAATTTTGGATAGATTTTTGATAAAGGTCTTTATCTGGGCTAGCTAAGTTTAACAGATAGGATGTATGAATAATAAGAGGATAATTACCCCATTTAGTATATTCATTTAAAAAAAGTTCTATTTCTTTAGAAGTAAATTTAGGAATTTTCCATTGTCTTTGATTTTTAGAAAAAAATTGTAAAGCCTCTCCTTTAACCTGCTTTATTCTTTTTATACTGTATTCCAGCCCTCCGCTAATAGACATATGGGCACCAAAAAGAGGCATATTTTCTCCTTTTGTTTAAATAAAAATATTTATTTTTATTGAGATCAACCCAAAAGAATTTAATTATTTAAATTTTTACTTGAATAAGATATACTTGATTCCTTTATAATTGAAAACAATGCTTATTATTAATAAAAGTACAAATACAAGCTGTTTATATTTTTTAGTTGATAAGCGTTTATAAAAGTAAATGCCAGATATTACTCCTAGGATAAGAGGAATTATGCCAATACTAAAAAGTTTTATTACGTCTTTTGTAATTAGTCCAAAATAGGCATGTATTGAACTTATTCCCAATCCAGCAAAAAAAAAGTATCCGGTTAGAGCAAATTTTAATTTAGATTTATCTAGAGGTAAAAGAGATGTATAAACTATAATAGGTGGTCCATTTGTTCCTAGACTTCCACCTAATATCCCAGCTAAAAATCCTGCTATACAACTACACCAAGAAGGTAAATTAACTTGAGGAAGTTTAATAAATAGTCCATAGAGGGCATAAGTAAATAAAATTATGCCAAGAGATAGCTCTAAATAAAAAGATGAGATATTTTTTAAAAGATATACCCCAATAGGTAAGCCTATTAATGTAGGTATAAATAGAGGTAAGATTGTTTTTAAGGAAAATACTTTGCGTAAATCCCACATTAGCATTGAATTTATTATAAGAGCAAATAAACTTATTAAAGGGATTAAGGTTTTTAAAGGATAAAAAAAGGAAAGAAGAGGAAGAGAAATAAGCACAGAACCAAAGCCTGTGAGTCCTTGCACAAATCCTGCACCAAATATTATAGATAAAAAATATATAGTAGTCATTTAAAGTAAATTATACATACCAAATAAAATAATGCTTCCTATAAGTCCTGCTACATAATCATCAGCCATAATACCTATGCCAGCAGGGAGCTTCTCTGCCCAAGAAATTGGCCATGGTTTTAAAATATCTAAGGCTCTAAAAATGAAAAATCCTTCTGCTAGAGTTAATATGTTTAGTTTAGTTATAAAAAGAAAAGTTAATAATTGTCCTCCAATTTCATCAATTACCACTAAAGAAGGGTCTTGCTTTTTTAATTTTTTTTCTACTTCTGAGGCTGCCTTTGCTCCTAATACAAAAATAATGGTCGATATTATAAGCTTAATGCCCATTGTTAAGTTTGGGAATAAAAAGAGAAAAAAAATACTTAATAAAGAACCTACAGTGCCTGGAGCAATGGGCGAAAAACCTAATGGCCCTGCTGAAGAAAAATAATAGTAAATTCTAAACATAATTCAATCTCTGTATTTTTTTTCTGGCAAAGGGGCAAGCTATTAAATTTTACAATTTTGTAAAAAAATATTTAAAATTTACAAAATTGTAAGTTTTTAGATTCAAATAACAACATTTTTCAGAGAAAATTTTAATTATAACTGATTGTAATTAAATAATTTTTTCAAATAAATAAGAATAGGCATATTTGTTGTAGGAAGAATTGATTAAAGATAATCAATTGAAATTAAAAAAATTAAGGAGGAACTATGAACAGTGCAGACACTGCCTTTATTTTAATTTCTGCTGGGTTAGTGTTATTAATGACCCCTGGATTGGCTTTGTTTTATGGTGGAATGGTTAGAAAAAAGAATGTTTTGGGTACGATTTTACAGAGTTTTATCCTTATTGCCTTAATTAGTTTTGAATGGGTTTATTTAGGATATAGTATGTCTTTTGGCCCAGATATTAAAGGGATTGTAGGTTCTTTGGCCTGGTTTGGATTAAAAGGAGTAGGATTGTCTCCAAGTCCAGATTATGCAAGTACAATCCCTCAGATAGTATTTATGATTTATCAATGTATGTTTGCTATTATCACTCCTGCTCTTATTACTGGTGCTTTTGCTGAAAGAGTTCGTTTTGCTCCATTTCTTATTTTTAGTTTACTTTGGGCTATTTTGGTTTACAATCCTGTTTGTCATTGGGTTTGGGGAGCAGGTGGATGGTTAAAGGCTAAAGGAGTTCTTGACTTTGCAGGAGGGCTTGTAGTTCATCTTACTTGTGGGGCTGCTGCTTTAGCTGCGGTGATGGTGCTTGGTCCTAGAAAAGGATTTGGTAAAGAGAATTTTATTCCTCATAACCTTCCTATGACCCTTTTAGGTACAGGTTTGCTTTGGTTTGGATGGTTTGGATTTAATGCTGGAAGTGCTTTGGCTGCCAATGGAGTAGCTGCTAGTGCTTTTGTAGCTACTCATTTGGGAGGAATGGCAGGTATGGCTATGTGGATATTGATTGAGTGGTTACATACAGGAAAACCCACCACATTGGGGGCTGCTTCAGGAGCAATTGCAGGTTTAGCCACTATTACTCCAGGTGCAGGTTTTGTTAGCCCGAATAGTGCTATTTTAATTGGGATTTTAGCTGGAGCGATTTGCTATTTAGGAGTTTTAGCTAAGTCTAAATTTGGATATGATGATAGCTTAGATGTTGTGGGTATTCACGGTTTAGGTGGTCTTATTGGGACTTTGTGTGTTGGAATTTTTGCTACTACAAAAATAAATCCCAGTGGAGCAAATGGGTTATTGTATGGTAATGCTTCATTACTAGGAACCCAATGTTTGGCTGTTTTAGCAGTAGGTCTTTATGCTTTTGGAATAAGTTGGATATTATTTAAAGTTATAGATGCTATCATGCCAATGAGATTAGGAGAAGAGCAAGAAGTTATGGGCCTTGACATTAGTGAGCATAGTGAACGAGCATATGAGTAGATTATAACAATTAAGGAGGGAAAATGAAAAAAATAGAAATTATTACTAGACCCTATAAGTTAGATGAAATTAAAGAAGCTTTGACTCAAGTAGGAGTTAAGGGAATGACAGTAAGTGAGGTGAAAGGATTTGGTAGGCAGAAGGGACATAAAGAGGTTTATAGAGGAGCAGAATATCAAGTTGATTTTATGCCCAAGGTGAAAATAGAAATAGTAGTGGATGAATCTTTAGTGAAAGAAGTAGTAAAAACTACTCAAGAAATAGCTAGAACAGGAAAAGTGGGAGATGGGAAGATATTTATTTTACCAGTAGATGAAGTCATTCGTATTAGGACTGGAGAACAAGGAAAAGAAGCTATTTAATGTGTAAAAGAGAGAAACAGTAGTGTAATCTGATAGATCATTGTTTAGAGTAAGTAATTTTATAGCTGCTAGTTCGTGGGAAAGGGAAAGAAAAATATTTTTCTTTCCCTTTCCCACAACCGTTTTTAGAACATCTCGTACTAAGGAGATATTTTAATATCAGCCATGGTACGCAACTTAGCTGAAAAAATATAAGATTTTCGTATTTGTTTGTTTATTGCCTGCCAAAGGATGACCAGAAGCTAGACTTGAAATAGCATGGATTCCGTGATATTGAGTTTATATGATATTGTCGTTTAAAAATATTGGCACAGAAGATATTTTTAATGGAAAAGACACTAAAAAGGCTAGAAAAATTTGTCCTGAACAGCTTTGGAAAATAGCAAGAAGAAAATTAGATCAACTTGATTCGGTAGCAACAATAGAAGATTTGTTGATTCCTCCTGGTAACAAGCTAGAAGCCTTAAGAGGAAATAGAAGAGGACAGTACAGCATTAGAATAAACGAACAATATCGTATTTGTTTTGTATGGGAGGACAAAGGGCCATCAGAAGTAGAAATAATAGATTATCACAAGGGGTAAAAAATGGTAAGAATACCAACGCATAGGGAACCTACTCATCCAGGAGAGATGCTTTTGGAAGAGTTTTTGAAGCCTATGGGTATAACTCAAAAAGAGCTTTCTAAAGGCATAAAAGTGCCATATCAAAGGATAAATGAAATTATAAATGGAAAAAGAGGTATTACACCTAGTACTGCTCTAAGATTGGCTAAATTTTTGGGTACATCTGAAGATTTTTGGCTTAACTTACAGCTTAGATGGGATCTTTACCGAGCAATAAAGAAAGAAAGAAGTGTATTAAAAGAGATTAAGCCATTGAAGTTAACACATGAAATAGCAGAGATTTAAAAAAAGGTTTAATAAATAGTCTATTATATCTAATGAAAATATATCAGAATATATCAGTGAAAAAATTTCGCAAATTGGTGTATTTATCTTTTAAATGATAGAATTTTTTAAGTATTATTGGTTGAGAACAATAATTTGTTTTTCTATTAACAATTTTGTTGTTTCAGTAAGAGGAAGTCCAATTACATTGGTATAAGAGCCTTGTATTTCTTCTACTAAAAAACCTCCTATACCTTGAACAGCATAAGCTCCTGCCTTGTCCAAAGGTTCTTGTGTTGCAATATAATTTTTTAAGACAGATGAAGAAAAGTTAGCTATTTTAACTTTGCTTTGAACAAAAAAAGTATGAGCTGTATTTTTTTCTATTAAGGCTACTGCTGTGATTACTGTATGAATTTTTCCTCGTAAGAGGGTAAGGTATTCTAAGGCTTGTGATTGATTTTTGGGTTTACCTAAAATTTTATCTCCTATTACTACAATGGTATCTGCCCCTAGCACTGCTGCTTGTGGAAATGTATGGGCAACCTCTTCAGCTTTTTTTTTCGCCAAAAGGAGAGCGTAATCACTTGGAGAGATGTTAAAAGGTTTAGGTTCCTTAAACTTACTAGGGTGGACATAAAAACAAATTCCCAAAAGAGATAAAAGCTCTTGGCGTCTTGGAGATTTAGAAGCTAAAACAATATCCTTTTTGTTTCTAAAAGGTCCTCTTTTCATTGCAACAATACTTTTGTTTTATCTAGATTATATTTCATGAATTTATGATTTTGTCTAATTACCTTTTATCATTGTAAAAGTGCTTCTTTTAGACTTTCATCTAGTGTTGGATGAGCAAAAATATGCTCTCTTACTTGGGCTTTAGTCCATTTTTGGTTTACTATAATTGTGGCCAAAGTAATTAAATGAGATACTCTAAATCCTACTGCGCTTATGCCTACCACTTGTTTTTTTTGCCAAATAACTTTAATAAAACCATTTCCTAAACCATGTGCCTGGGCAATAGGATTAGAAATAAGAGGAACTTTAGTTATATTATATTCTTGTCCCTTAAGGTCTAGTTCTTTTTTACCCACACTTATCACTTCTGGAAAGCCATAAATGCAACTGGGAATTGTTTTGGGAAAGTAAGGAGAGTTTTCCTTGTTTGCAATGAGCCTTATTACATATTCTCCTTGGTCTGCAGCTGCATGGGCAAGCATAGCCTTACCATTTACATCTCCAATAGCAAAAATATTCTTACTTGCTTTTAAGTAATTATCCACAGGAATAAAGCCTTTATTAGTAGCAATGTCTATTTTTTCTAGTCCAATGTTTTTTGTGTTAGGAAGTCTTCCAATGGCTACAAGGCATTTATCAGCTTCAATAATTTCATTTTCTAAATGTATAAATACTCTTTTATCTTTAATAGTAATTTTTTTTACTTTACTTTTAAAATATAACTCCCATTTTTCTTTTTTTAAATGTTTAAAAATTTCTTTACTTATATCTGGATCTTCTAAAGGAGCTGGTCTATCTAAGGCTTCTATAAGCATTATCTTTGAACCAAGACGACTAAAATATTGTCCAAGTTCTAATCCAATTGGTCCACTGCCAATAATAGCCAGAGTTGGAGGAATGTCTTCTAACTCTAAGATCTGGGAAGAAGATAAGATTAGATTACCGTCAAACTCTAGTCCAGGAATAACTCTTTCTGATGTTCCAGTAGCAATAATGGCATTTTTAAAAGAGAGAGATATATTTTGTTTTTGTAGTTTTAAAGTTGTTTTGTTCTCAAAGATACCTTTATCTTGAAAAATATCTATATTAAATTTTTTTAAAGTTTGGGCAATAGCTTTTTGAGTAGCAGAGATAAGATTTTTTTTTCGCTTTAAAAGAGCAGATACGGATAAATCAAAATGTCCTTTTCCCAAACGAATACGAGTTAAGGATTTTATTTCTTCTATAGGCTCTGTTGCACCTAAAAATAACTTAGTAGGAATACAGCCAACATTTAAACATGTTCCGCCTAATTTTTTTTCTTCAATAAGAGCGGTTTTTAAATCTTGTTTTCCTGCCTCTAAGGCTGCTTGATAGCCTCCTGGACCTGCTCCTATAATTACTACATCGTACATGGTTCTACTAACTCCATTTGTCTTGCGGCTTTAACTTCATCTAAACGGTTAACAGGAGTATAACTAGGCGCTTGAAGTAATAATTCTGGCCGTTGATCTGCGGTTTCTAAAATTTCTATTAAGTCATCTACAAATTTATCTAGTGTTTCTTTGCTCTCTGTTTCTGTTGGCTCTATCATAAGACATTCTTTTACTATTAGGGGGAAATAAATAGTTGGTGCATGATGTCCTTTATCCAAAAGAGCCTTAGCAATATCTAAAGCTCGGACACCTTTTTTGGCTTGTTTTACTGCTGAAGCAACAAATTCATGCATACAGGTGCGATTGTAGGGGATTTCTAGATAGTTTTCTAATTTTTTGCGTAAATAATTTGCTGCTAAAACTGCATGTTCAGATACTCTAGTAAGTCCTTCTCTACCTAAACGTAAAATATAGGCATATGCTTTTAAGATTACTCCAAAATTACCATAAAAAGGAGCCACATAGCCTATAGAAAGAGGATAGTCATATTTTAAATAAAATTGTCCATCTTCTAGTTTCACAACCCTGGAAATAGGCAAAAAAGGTTCTAGTTTTTTATTAACTCCTACAGGACCTGAGCCAGGTCCTCCTCCTCCATGAGGGGTAGCAAAGGTTTTGTGTAGGTTGAGATGAACAACATCAAAACCAACTTCTCCTACTTTCATTTTGCCCATAATAGCGTTTAGGTTAGCGCCATCATAGTAAAGTAGTCCATCTACAGAGTGAATTAATTCGACAATTTCAGCTAAATGTGTCTCGAAAAGCCCTAAAGTATTTGGGCAGGTCATCATAATGCCTGCCACTTCTTCATCTAAGACCTCTTTAAGTGCTTTAGGATCAATGATGCCATTTTTAGATTTTATACTCACTACCTTATATCCTGCAATTGCTGCTGAGGCTGGGTTTGTACCATGGGCAGAATCTGGAACAATTATTTTTGTTTTCTTATTTCCTTTGTGTTTGTGATAGGCGGCAATTAACATTACACCAGTAAGTTCTCCGTGGGCTCCTGCAAGAGGTTGTAAGGTAAATGCATCCATTCCTGTAATTTCACATAAAAGTTGCTCTGTTTCATAAAGTACTTCTAATGCTCCTTGGGTATAAAGTCCTGCGGTTTTGAGTTGAGGAATTAAAGGGTGTAAATCTGTAAATCCAGGTAAATTGGCAATTTCTTCCATAAATTTAGGATTATATTTCATTGTACAAGAACCCAGAGGATAAAAGTTGCTATCTACTCCAAAATTTTTTCTAGAAAGCAAGGTATAGTGCCTTATAACATCCAATTCACTTACTTCAGGTAAAAGAGGTTTTTGTTTTCTTAAAAGAGTAGAAGAGATATGGTCTGTAACACTTGTTTTGGGTTTATCTGGCCAAACTCCTTTTCTACCTGAAATGGATTTGTCAAATATAGTTTGCATTTTTAGCTCCTAGAAAATAAATTTATTTTAAGCATTAACTATGTTTTTTTAAATAAGCTTTAATCATTTCAGTCAATATACCTATAGATTCTTCACTAGTTTTTTCTGTACAAGCTAAAAGAAGACAGTTTTCCATGTTTTTATAATATCTTCCTATTGGGAAACCTGGTACATAATTTTTTTCTGCAAGATAGTTAATAAGTTCAAAAGCAGGTATAGGAAGTGTTAAAGTAAATTCATTAGCAAAATGATTGTTATTTAAAAGAGTAATTCCATCAATCTCGGTAAGTCTTTTTGCAGCATAATGAGCTCTTTCTATAGATAATTCAGCTACCCGCTTCAGTCCTTCTGGTCCTAGTAATGAGATATATAAAAGAGCCTGAAACGCACATAATGCTTGATTCGAACAGATATTAGAGGTGGCTTTTTCTCGTCTAATATGTTGTTCTCTGGCTTGAAGCGTTAAAACAAAACCTGTTTTCCCTTCTCTGTCTACAGTTTTTCCCACTATTCGACCAGGCATTTGACGAATATGTTTTTTTTGGGTGGTCATTATACCTAAATAAGGACCTCCAAAGTTCAAAGGTAAACCTAAAGATTGTCCTTCTGCTACAGCAATATCTGCTCCCATTTCTCCGGGCGTTTTGAGGATGCTTTGCATAAGAGCATATACAGAGATAATGCCTAATGCCCCTTGTTTGTGAGCTATTTGAAATAATTCTGTAAAATCATTTATTTCTCCAAAGAAATTTGGATTTTGGACAATGACGCAAGCAGTATTCTGGTCAATGTTTTTGGAGAGGTTTTCAAAGTCAGGACTGCCTTTTTTGTGCGGGATAGTAATCATTTCTAGATGGAGGTTTATAGTATAGCACTTTAGCATTTGTCGATAAATGGGATTTACTGTCTCACAAATAATTATTTTTTTTCGTTTAGTAATTCTTATTGCCATCATAATGGCTTCATAAATAGCAGTCCCGCCGTCATAAAGAGAAGCATTGGCAAAATCCATATCCATTAATCTTGCTACTGCTGTTTGATATTCAAAAATAGCTTGCAGGACTCCTTGGGATGCCTCAGGCTGATAAGGAGTATAAGCTGTGTAAAATTCAGATCGGCTTAAAATGTGCTTTACTGCTGCAGGGATATAGTGATCATAGAAACCTGCTCCTAAAAAGGTAGTTAAGTTGTGTTTATTTTTTGATGCTAACTCTTTAATACAACGGCATACTTCCTGCTCTGATTTGCCTTTTGGGAGATTAAAGGTTTTACACCTTAAATTTTGTGGAATGACTTCAAATAGATCATCGATGCTTTTTACTCCAATAGTGGCAAGCATCTCTTCAACTTGTTTAGGGGTATGTGGAATATATGGCATATTCTTGGCCTCTGTTTTAGAGTGTTATTTTTATCTGTTTTTTTTTATTATTTTTGCCTATAATTAAAGCTATTTGGATTAATGCTCTTCTTCTTCCAACAATTTTGCATATTCATCAGCAGTAAGAAGTCCTTCTGGTTGAGAGGAAAGTTTTATTTTGCAAATCCATCCTTCTCCATAAGGATCTTCGTTTATTTTTTCAGGAGCTTCTTCTAAAAGAGTATTTACTTCTACTACTTCGCCACTTACAGGTGAGTAAATTTCACTTGCAGCTTTTACTGATTCTATACTTCCTATTTCATCTCCTTGATTTAAGGTGGAACCAATTTCTGGAAGCTCAATAAAAGTAATATCTCCTAATTGTTCCTGTGCAAAGTGAGTAATACCTATAGTTGCTGTGTCTTCTTCTATTTTAGCCCATTCATGGCTTTTAGCATAGAGTAAATTTTCTGGTATCATGATTTTTCCTCCTTAAGTATTAGTAATCTCAAACATGAAAAGTTTTTATTATTATTTTTTTTAAAAAAGAGCAATTGAGAATCACTCCTGAAAAAATAACAGGTATATATAATCATTTATTGACAAAATGAGAAAAAAATTTGGTATTTTCTAGAAGTATAGGCTTGGATAGTAAGTATCCTTGGATAAAATCACAGCCAAAAGATTTAAGTAATTCTAATTGTTTTTTATTTTCTACACCTTCCGCAATAGTTTTAAGGCCTATTTTTTTTCCTAAGTAAATAATTGCTTCGACCAGAGAGGCGTTTTTAGAATTTTGGGTCATATTTTTAATAAAAGATACATCTAATTTAACTATATCTATAGGCAAGTGAATGAGATAGGATAAAGAAGAATAACCTGTTCCAAAGTCGTCAATTGCAATGAGTGTCGCAGTATGTTTTTTAAATTTTGTTAAGACTTGTATAGTTTTTTCTATATCTTCCAGTAAAACCCTTTCTGTAATTTCTATCGTAAAGTTATTTCCATATTTTTTACAGAATTTAAGTAATTTTTTTAAAAATAAGTTGTTTTTAAAACTATTAGCAGAAATATTATAAGAGATTCGACAATTCATATTGGTTTTTTTTAATTTTTCAAATAAATTTTGAAAATATTTTAAAGACCATTCTTCAAAATATTTTAAATATTTTTTTTCCTCTAAAACTTCTATAAAATCATTTGGATAGATAATAGAGTTATTTTTTTTAATTCTAAGTAGTGCTTCATAACCTGCAACTTTTAGGTCTGTTGTAGTAAAATAAGGTTGAAAATGAAAACAGAATGTTTCCTCAATAATAGCTTGTTTTATAATTTTTTCTGCTTTAATCCTTTTTTTAGCTAAAATATCCATATTAAGATCAAAAATTTTATATATTCCTTCTCCTTGTTTTCTAGCTTGAGATAAAGACAAAGATGCATTTTCATACAATTTGGCAAAGTTTGTCGCATCATCTGGAAAGATAGACGCACCAGCATTAAATGTTAGGTTAATTTTTTCTAAGTGTATGGTGATTGGTTCTTCTAAAATTTTAATTAAATTGTTTATGAAAGAGATGATGCTTTTTTTGTCTGGTATACTATAAATAAAAGTTGCAAAGCTGTCTCCACCAACTCTGCAAATAATGTCTTTCTCTTGAAGATGATGACGTAACCTATTAGCTATTACTTTTAAAATTAGATCTCCTTTTTTAGTCCCATAAATATTATTGATTGTGGTAAAATCATATATATCAAATATAATTATGGCAGAGATTGTTTTATCATCTTTTTTAATTAAGTCATCTAGAGCTTGAATTGCTTTTATTTTAAATCCAAAGAAGTTGTATACTTTGGTAAGTTGGTCAATATATTTATTTTTTTCTACTTCATCTTTTAAATTTTGTTCATTAGTAACATCTTTACCAAATGCTACGAAATATTCTATTTTCCCTTCTATTTCTACAGGAACTATTTTCTTCTTACTATAAAAAATAGTCCCATCCTTTTTTTTATCGATAAAAAGAGCTTCAAAGATATGTCCAGAAGTAATCGTCTCCCATAACTGTTTATAAAAATTTTGATCATGGTAACCAGATTTTAGAACTCTGGGATTTTGGCCCAGTAATTCCTCTTTTCTATAACCAGTTACTTCTGTAACCGTTTTGTTAACATATATAATTTCTCCTTTTAAATTTGTTATTATAACCCAATCTAAGCTATTTTCTAGTGCCTGGGCTATAATAGTATAGTTTTTTTTGTCTTGTAGATAGGATATGGCAAATATAATATCTTTTTTTATTTCCTCTAAAATTTCTTTAGATGCATTTAAAGTAAAAAAATTTTCTTTTAATGATGTTAGTTCAAGTAAATAAACCTCATTATCTCTAGATATAATCGGTATTATTGAATTAGAAAATATTTTTCTTGATATAAAAAATTTTTTTATATCTTGCGAAAGATTAGATATTCTTATATCATTATGAATAATTATTTTTCCTTCCAATAATTTTGAGAGAATATGTCTATTTTCTTTTTGAATATAGAATTCAGGTATCTTTTGAAAGTAATCTTTATCTTTTCCAATAGAGCATAATTTGTTAATTTGTTTTTTTGATAGTTTTCCAATCCATACGCTGTATAATGAAAATTGTTTAAAAAGTATTTTACATATACTTTTTAGTATAGAATATTCATCATATGAGGATAGAATTAGATTATTTATCTCTTTTTTTATTTCAAAAAAATCTTCAAATTTGTTTTTTAAAAAGTAATTACTGTCTAATACGCTCATGATATCGAGTGGTTTTTAAAATGTCTTTGTATTCTTAGGTATATTTTTAAAAAAATTCAAGGCTGTTTTTAAAAAAACAGCTATATTTACTTTAGATTAATTTTTAATTAAAAGATAATATATGTAAACTTTATTTAATTTTAATTGATTTTATTAAGGAATGATAATTTATTGTCCAATTATGGAAAATTGTAAGAATGGCTTGAACATGTTAGAATTAAAGTTTAAGGAAAGTGAGAGCTTGTATATTGTAATATCTAGTTCGTCAATTTGTAATTTAATCTAAGGAGAAGTGGTATGCCTATTTTTATTTACAAAGCTAAAAATAGAGCAGGCAAAAAAGTAAAAGGTGATGTAGATGCACCTACCATAGAGCTTGCTAAAAGTATGTTAAAAAATAGAGGGTTCTCAGACATTAAAATTAAACCCAAGCCCAAGGATATCTTTGAGGGGACTTTCTTAGAAGGATCAGTAACTCCTAGAGATATGGTTATATTTAGTAGGCAGTTTGCTACTCTTATAAATGCTGGCGTACCTATTTTGCAAGCCTTGCAAGTTATGTGTGACCAGACACAGAATGGGAAGCTTAGAAGAAAACTTTATCAAGTAAAAAATGATGTAGAAGCTGGCTCTTCTTTGTATGCTGCTTTATCAAAGCATAAAGATATTTTTGATGATTTGTATCTAAACATGGTCCAGGCTGGAGAAGCAGGTGGTGTACTCGATGTAGTTTTGCTTAGGTTAGCAGAATATATGGAAAAAGCAGCCAAATTAAAGGCAAAAGTTAAAAGCGCGATGATGTATCCTGCAGTTGTTGTAAGTGTAGCTGTAATAGTTGTTATTATTATCTTATTGTATGTTATTCCCACATTCGAAAAGATGTTTGCTGATTTTGGTGGAGCCCTTCCTCTTCCTACCCAGATTGTTATTAATTTAAGTAGGTTTGTTAAATCAAATTTTCTTTATATGGTAGGTGGTGTTATTATTGCTGGTATTATTTATAAGTTAATCTATAAGACTGAAAAGGGGCGTTTATTTTTTGACCAATTGTTTTTAAATTTACCTGTAATGGGTGACATCTTAAGAAAAGTTGCTGTAGCAAAATTTAGTAGAACGCTTAGTACAATGATGGCCAGTGGTGTTCCCATTTTGGAAGCTCTTGAGATAGTAGCAAAAACTAGTGGCAATAAAGTAATAGAGCAAGGAGTATTAAAGGCTAGGTCTAGTATTTCCGAGGGTAATACTATTGCTGAGCCTTTAGATGAAACAGGAGTTTTCCCTTCAATGGTTATTCATATGATTTCAGTGGGTGAATCTACAGGGTCTTTAGATACTATGTTGGAAAAGATTGCAGATTTTTATGATGACGAAGTTGATGTAGCAGTTGATACCTTAACTTCTTTGCTTGAACCTATTATGATAGTGTTTTTAGGAGTTGTAGTAGGTGGTTTGGTTGTAAGTATGTATCTGCCTATATTTAAGATTGGTGAGACAATATAGTCTTAAGAATAGACTTGCACTGTGTGGGGGAAAGGTTTAGAAGAGCTAACTCTTGTTAGTTTTTTGATGAAATTTATTCTAGAGGGGAGACTAGCTTGATAGCAGAACTTCTTAATAAAACAGATTTTTTTATTTCACTAGAATTTTTTCCTCCAAAAGATAGAGAAAAATGGCCATCATTTTTTAGGGAAGTTGAATTATTAAAAAAAATTAATCCATTATTTGTCTCGGTCACTTATGGCGCAGGAGGAAGCACTAGAGATTATACCCTTGAGATAGTAAAAATATTAAAACAAGATTTATCTTTGGAACCGATGGCGCATTTAACTTGTGTGGGTGCTTCTGAACAAAATATTTGTTCTTTTTTAGACTCTTTACAAAAAATTAAAGTAAAAAATATCTTAGCTCTTAGAGGAGATCCACCAAAAGGAGAAAAATCTTTTGTTCCTGATAGTGATAGGTTTAAACACGCATCAGACTTGGTCTCTTTTATTAGAGAGAAATATGGAAAAGACTTTTCTCTTGGTGTTGCTGGTTATCCTGAAGGTCATATTGAAGCTTTGAGCTTAGAAAGTGATTTGGAATTTTTAAAGTTAAAGCTCGATTTAGGTGGAGATTTTGTTATTACTCAGCTTTTTTTTGATAATAATTTGTACTTTGATTTTGTAAATAGAGCTCGTTCTCTTGGGATTAAAAAACCTATTATTCCAGGAATATTGCCTATCATGAATCTTAAAGGAATCAAGAGAATTACGCAATTGTGCGGAGCGACAATTCCAGAAGAATTATTAGAGAAATTAGAATATGCAGAAGCAAAAAAGGGAGGAGAAGGGGTAATAGAAGTTGGAATTGAACATGCCAGAAAGCAGTTTATTGAATTGAAAGAAAAAGGAGTATGTGGAGTACACTTTTATACTTTAAATAAATCATATGCTTGTTTAAAGATATTAGATGGCATTGTATAGTTTTTTATCAAAAAACAAAAATTCTACTTAAAAAGTTTTTACTTTTGGGGGACTCTAATTAAAATAAGAAGTGTTACTTTATTTATGGAGGGGAGACGATGAAAAAAAATCCAGTAGTTGCTGTGGTAGGAGCCACTGGAGCTGTAGGAAGAGAGATGTTAAAAGTCTTAGAGCAACGAGATTTTCCTGCAAAAGATGTGAGAGCTTTTGCTTCTGCTCGTTCTAAAGGAGTTAAGCTTCCCTTTAAGGGAGGAGAGATAATTGTAGAAGAATTAACAGAAGATTCATTTAAGGGAATAGACCTGGCTTTGTTTTCTGCTGGTGGAGGAGTTTCTAAAAAATTTGCTCCTATTGCAGCAGAAGATGGTTGTGTAGTAGTAGATAATTCTAGTGCTTGGCGTATGGATGATAATGTGCCTTTAGTGGTTCCTGAAGTAAATCCAGAAGACCTTGACTGGCATAAAGGAATTATTGCCAATCCAAATTGTTCTACTATTCAGATGGTAGTAGTTTTAAAACCGTTACATGATGTAGCAAAAATCAAAAGGGTTGTTGTGTCCACTTATCAGGCAGTTTCTGGGACTGGACAAAAGGCAATTCAAGAGCTTGAAAATCAAGTAAGGCAGATTTTTAATATGAAAGAGGTAGAGTGCAAAGTATATCCTCATCAGATAGCCTTTAATTGTTTGCCTCATATAGATGTGTTTTTAGATAATGATTATACTAAAGAAGAAATGAAAATGGTTAATGAGACAAAAAAAATTATGCACGCTCCTGAAATTAAAGTCACTGCTACAACTGTGAGAGTACCAGTTTTTTATGGACATAGTGAATCGGTTAATATTGAGTTTTATAATAGCATCTCTGCAAAAGAGGCCAGAGCTATTTTAAGTCAAGCTCCTGGGGTAAAGGTTTTGGATAATCCAAAAGAAAGTATCTATCCTTTAGCAATCTATGCCGCAGGAGAAGATGATACCTTTGTAGGAAGGATTAGAGAAGATGATACTGTAGATAATGGACTTAATTTATGGATTGTTGCAGATAATTTACGTAAGGGTGCAGCCCTAAATGCTGTTCAAATAGCTGAACATCTTATTATACGAGAGTTGCTAAGATAAACGTTAAATAAAGTTTAGTAAGATTAAAGATTATTTCTTTATTAAATTAATTGGCTGCAAAAGATTTTCTTTTGCAGCCAAAATTTTGTTTTTTTAGTGTTTGAAAACTTATTAAGAGAGGGAGAAATGATTAAAGTATTAGATACTGATAATTATGTTAAAGAAATTTTAACAAAATCTAGACCTAATGAAAAAGATTATCTTGTTTTTTATGATCATAGGCTCGGAGTTGCTTGTAAAAATCCTAGGTTATTTCTAATCCCCATAGATGATCATTTAGTACATAGGGGTGATGGTGTATTTGAAACAATGAAATTTAAAAAACGTAAGATTTATTTATTAAAAGAGCATCTTGAGCGACTTAAAAGGTCAGCAAAATCTATATATTTAGATCCACCTTGTTCATGGGAAGATGTTGAACGAATTATTTTAGAAGTGTGTAAAGCATCAGAAACAGATGATGCCCTAATTTCGCTTTATCTAGGTAGAGGGCCAGGTGGTTTTACCACAGATTTTAGAGAGTGTCCTTATTCTAGTTTTTATATTGTTGTACGTAAATATCCTTATAAGAAAGAAAGTTTTTGGGAAAAAGGAGTTACTGCTTTTAAATGTGATATTCCTGCTAAACAGTCTTATTTGGCAAAAGTAAAAACCGTAGATTATTTACCCAATGTTTTAATGAAAAGAGAAGCAATTTTAAAAGGATATGATTATCCTCTTTGCTTTGATGAACATGGATTTTTGGCAGAAGGCTCTACTGAAAATGTGATTATTGTTGATCAGCAAGGACGAGTTATTGTTCCAGAACTCAAAAATGCTCTTAGTGGAACTACTTTAATGCGAGCATTAGAATTGATTAAAGATAAATTTACTTTTTTATTCCGTCCTATTCGAGAAGAAGAAATATATGAAGCTAAAGAGGTTATTTTATTGGGAACTACTATAGATGCTGTTAGTGTTGTCCGATATAATGATAAGCCTATTCATGATGTCCGTCCAGGGCCTGTAAGCAAAACAATTAGGACCCTTTTATTACAAGATCAAAAAGAAAATGGGGTTTGTTTTTAAGAATGACGATTGTAGTTCATATAGATTTAGGTAAAGAATGGCGTGGTGGCCAGAGACAGGTTTATTATCTTATAGAAGAACAAATCAAACGAACAGGATTACAGATATATCTTGCTTCGCCGTATAATACTCCTTTATTAACCAAAGTAAAACAAAATTTTACTAATGTAAAAACTATAGGCTTATATTCTTCTTTTGAATTTGATTTGAGAAATATTTTTAAGCTATATTCCTATTTAAATAAAAAAGACTTTAATATTATTTTGCATACTCATGATGCCAAAGGGGCAGGTCTTGGATACATATTGAAAAAAATATTTCCACATATAAAATTAATTCACACTAGGAGAGTTTCTTATAAGATAAAAAAAATATGGGCAAAAAGAAAATATTACAGCGCTGATTTAATAGTAGGTGTGAGTAAAGATATTTGTACAGCATTGAAGCTGGAAGGGTTAAATGGAAAAATAGTCTATATTCCAAGTTCAATCAAAAAACAGAGATATGTAGTAAAAAAAGATAATAGATGGCATAATCCTCTAAGGTTAGGAGTTATTGGAGCCTTAAGCCCGCAAAAAGGTCATGAATTATTATTGCGTACTTTAGTTAAATTAAACTTGGATTTTGAATTGTGGATTATTGGTAGTGGGAAATTAGAAAGGTTTTTACAGAATTTGGTGCATTCTTTACAATTAACTAATAAAGTAAAATTTTTAGGATTTGTTGAGAGTAATAAAGTTTTATCCCAGTTAGATATTTTAATTGTTCCTTCAGTAGATGGAGAGGGGAGTAGCGCTACAATTAAAGAAGGGTGGGCGAGTGGAGTTCCAGTAATTGCATCTGATTTAGAAGCTAATCTTGAACTTATTAAACCTAATATAAATGGTCTTATTTTTAAACGTAAAGATCCTTCTTCTTTGCTTGAGTTAATAAAGAAGTTGCTTAATAATAGTGAGCTATACGAGAAATTAAAAGCAACAGGGCTTCAAGAGGTAAATCAATATAGCCCTGTTGCTATGGAGCAGGCGTACTGGAAAATTTATAATAAAAATATTTAAGCTTTTAAAAAGGTTTTATAGGCAAGATAAGTAGCATATAGATCTGCTACGCTACTAATTTCAAACGGGCTGTGCATACTTAAAACTCCAGGACCAAAGTCTATTACATTGCTTCCATACATAGCCAAAAATTTTGCTACTGTGCCACCACCTCCAAGGTCTACTTTTCCTAATTCTGCCATTTGCCAAGGAATGTTGTTTTGATTTAAAATTTGTCTTAGCCACGCTATGTACTCTGCATGGGCATCATTAGCCCCATATTTTCCCCTGTGACCTGTAAATTTACAAAATACAGGACCATGTCCTAAGTAAGATGCATTTAATTTTTCATGTACTTCTTGATAATCTGGATCTATAGGCGCGTGAACATCTGCTGAAAGAGCTTTCATATTTAAAAAAACTTGAGAAAGTTTACCTTTTTGTTGCCACCCCTCTAAAAGGTCTTCTAAGCAATAAGTTAAAAACCAAGATTTTGCCCCAGTAGACCCATCAGATCCAATTTCTTCTTTGTCCCAAAAAATAAGAATTTGGGTATGTGTAGGTTGTTCTTGTTGTTCTAAAAATGCCATTAAAGATAAAAACACACAAGCCCTATCGTCTTGGCCATAACCTCCGATTAGGCCTTTATCTAACCCTATGAATCTAGCTTTACCAGCAGGGACTATTTGTATCTCTGCACTGTAAAAGTCTTCTTCTCTTACTCCATATTTTTCAAAAAGAAGCATGAGGAGATGTTTTTTTAGACTTGCTTTTTCTTTATTTGTTTTAGCATCTTTTTCTTTTAGCGGTATATGTCCTAAGATTACATTTAATTTTTCTGCTTCAAAGGCATCTTTAAGTTTTTTTTCTATTTGTTTATATGCAAGGTGGGGCAGTAAGTCTGCTATGGTAAATACAGGATCACTTTCATCTTCACCTATTTTGATCTCAATCTGTCTTCCATCTTCTTTTACTATTACTCCATGAAGGGCAAGAGGCCTGGCTAACCATTGGTGTTTTCTGATCCCTCCATAGTAGTGGGTTTTGGCGAGTACTACTTCACATTCTTCATAAAAAGGATGTTGTTTTAGATCTAAATGAGGAGTATCTGCATGTGCTCCAATAAGACGTGTTCCTCCTGCTAAAGGTATTTTTCCCTTTCTAGCTATAAAAATTGTTTTATTATGTAGAATTCGAAAAACTTTTTCTTGAGAAAAATCCTGGCTAAAGCCATGTTGTTTTAACTGTTGTTTTACCCAAGAAATGGTTTCTCTTTCTGTTTTGTTTGAGGATAAGAATTCTACATACAATTCTGATAGTTTTTTTAATTTTGGATCTCCTTCATACTTATTCCAACAATTTTTAGCTTTTACTTCTAATTCCATATGAGACTCTCCTTGAATTATTTGTAAATATTAAACTTTTTCTGGGAGAATGTTATAAAGATAAGCATTATCTGGATAAAATAATAGTGCATTGATAATTTTTAATAATAACCAAAATGATGATAAAGGAATTACAATAACCTGGATAATAAAATAGCCAACAAATAGAAATCCTAATGCTAAAAGATTTGTTATTATACTTTTTGTTTTTTTGATAATTTGAAGGGCAGCTTTTTTAAAGGCAATGGTTTTATCTTTTATAAAGTTAGATTTATTTTTTAATGATTCTAATATATTATCACTTTCAGGTATGGAAAGTTCTTTGAGTTTATTAAATTCAGTCATATTTATTTTCAAATTATTCATTTTTTCTGTTATTTTTGGAGCAAAATATAATCGATAAATGCTTTCATTTGCCGAGGAGGCTATTGGAAGAAATAATCTCCCTGCTATTAATATAATTGAAACTTTTAAGAGGGTAGAGTGTATTTTTTGAATTTTAGGAATATTTTTAAACCATGTTAATAAGGATAAGATTAAGATACAACCTATTAAAACAGGAAACACAAAAGATATACTGAGTTCGTATATTATTTTTTGGACTCCTAAAGATACAATAGATGTTACTAAAATAGTAGAAGTTCTTTCAGTCATATCGTCAATAGGATCTAAAATTTGTCCTATTGCTAAAGAAATTCCTACGCCAGCTGGTTCTAGCTGAAGATCGGATTCTTTTAGAATAGAAACTGCTCCATTAATAAATCTACATGTAGCATAAGCGATGCTTGCTTTGGTAATAGCTTGTTGAAAATAGGTGTCCGCGTGTTTATCTAGATAAGGAATTTTGGTTCCGTTTAGTAAGAATAAAAGAGTCGCTATTAGTATCCCTAGTATAGAATTTAAAATATTTTTTTTTAAATTTTCTTTCATACTTAACTAGTTTAATTGGGTTGGTTGATTTTATCACAACATAATTTAATTAATTTTTTGAGCAACTTTTTTTAAGTAATCTTCAAAATATTCAATGGTCTGCATTAACCCCTTTTCTAAAGATGTAGTAGGTTGCCAATTTAATATTTTTTGGGCCAAACTTATGTCTGGTTTTCGTCTAGTTGGGTCATTTTCAGGCAATGGCTTGAATTCTATTTTTGATCTAGAATTTGTTAAGGTTATAATAGTTTCAGCTAATTCTAGGATAGAAATTTCAGCAGGATTTCCTAAGTTAATTGGCCCTGTAATATCCGAAGGGGTGTTCATGAACTTTATGATCGCTTTTACTAAGTCATCTACATAACAAAATGATCTGGTTTGTTCGCCCTTACCATATACTGTAAGTGGCTTATTTTGAAGTGCTTGCAAAATAAAATTACTCACTACTCGTCCGTCATTAGGGTGCATACGAGGACCGTAAGTGTTAAAAATTCTTCCAACTTTTATTTCTAGTTTATGCTGTCTGTGATAGTCAAAAAATAGAGTTTCAGCACATCTTTTTCCTTCATCATAGCATGAGCGTGGTCCAATTGGGTTTACTTTGCCCCAGTAAGTTTCTGGTTGGGGGTGTATTTCTGGATCTCCATATACTTCTGAAGTCGAGGCCTGGAAGATTTTCGCCTTAACTCTTTTCGCTAAACCAAGCATATTTATACTGCCGTGCACACAGGTTTTTAAGGTCTGGACTGGATCAAATTGATAATGAATTGGTGAGGCAGGACAAGCTAGATTGTATATTTCATCTACTTCTAAATATAAAGGGAAAGTTATATCATGTCTTAAAAGTTCAAATTTAGGATTATTTAATAAGTGGTAAATATTTTGTTTTTGACCTGTATAAAAGTTGTCACAACAAATTATCTCATATCCCTGAGATAAGAGTTGTTCACAGAGATGAGAGCCAATAAAACCAGAACCACCTGTGATTAGGATTTTTTTAGTAGTAAGATGTTTAAATTCTCCTTTATGCATTACCAGATCCTATTTGTTGGCTAAAAATTTGATATATAAGATTTATTTCTTTAGATAAAATTGTTCTTACGTCAAGGCAAAAGATATCATCTTCTATTCTTCCTATTAAAGGAGGTGTAGTTTTAAGTAATTTTTGACGAAGCTTTTCAGCACTTAAATTTTTCATTTTAATTTGTACCACATAAGTAGAGATATCTTTTTCTGGTAAAGACCCCCCACCAACTCTAGAGGTAGATTTTACTGTTTTGACCTCAAGTTCATGTATTTTACTTAAAAGATTTTTTAAACGTCTTGCTCTATTTTTTAAAGTAGTAAGAGGAGTGAAGATGAGATTTAAAGTGGGAATTTCTTTTAAAGCTGTTGCTTCATCTAGATAAAGTCGTAGAGTAGCTTCTAAGGCAGATAATGTCATTTTATCTATCCTAAGGGCTCTATTTAATGGATTTTGTTTTATTTTATCTACAATATCTTTTTTACCTACAATGATTCCTGCTTGCGGTCCTCCTAATAGTTTGTCTCCACTAAATGATACTAAATCAAGTCCAACTTTTATGGATTCTTGTACAGTGGGTTCATTTAGTTGAGAAAACCCATATTTGGAAAAAGAGATGAAATTTCCACTACCCATATCTTCTATTATTGGAAGATGATATTTTGCACCTAATTTCACCAATTCTTCTAGAGAAACAGATTTATGGAAACCAATAATTCTATAATTAGAAGTATGAACTTTCATTATACAAGCAGTGTTTTCATTTATTGCTTGTTCATAATCTTTTAAATGTGTGCGATTAGTAGTGCCTACTTCTTTTAAGATAGCTCCACTTTTTTGCATGACATCAGGGATACGAAAAGATCCACCTATTTCAACTAACTCTCCCCTAGAAACAATAACTTCTTTTTCTTTGGCTAATGTGTCTAACATTATTAAAACTGCTGCTGCATTATTATTTACTACTAATGCTGATTCTGCTCCTGTAAGTAGACATAATATTTCTTCTACATGAGAATACCTACTCCCTCTTTTACCTGTGTTTAGATTGAATTCTAGATTAGAATAGTGAGAACAAGCTTGGCAAACAGCATCCAAGGCTTTTTTAGACAAGAGAGAACGTCCTAAATTAGTGTGTACTACTACGCCTGTACCGTTTATAACCTCTCTAAAGTGTGGTTTTAATTCAAAATTTAAAAAAGAGAGAAGATTTTTTATAAGAGTTTTTTCTTCTAAATCTATTTTTGATATATTTCCCTTTTTTATCTGTTGGCGTAAATTTTCAAGATATTCGTTTATTTTAGTTTTAAGAAGTAGATTGGGAGTGTCGTAAAAATGTTGCTGCATAACTTGGATTAATCGTTCTGTTGAGGGCAACTTGGCATATAAGTTGTTAGACAAATTAGCCTCCTTTTAAAGAAAAATTACTTTGAAAATTTGGTTAAATCATGTTTCTATTAAAAGCAAGAGAGAAAATTTTCTGCTATTGTTTTCAATAGATGTTAATGTTTCTATATTAGAGAATGGAGTATTTGGATTAAAGAAATATTAGTAATATGGAGATATATTGGTTGAGTATATTTAATGATTTAGATGTTTCAAAAATTATGATATTAATATAAGGTAAATTAATGTTAAAGTATTACTAGGGTATTAGGTTTCTATACAAGTTGGGCTAAAAAGATCAAAAAATGATAACATTTATATATTTCTAAATTGACAATAATTAGATAGCATATTAATTTGGATTTTAGAATTGGATGTGTCAATTGGTAGACTTAATTGTGAAAAATATGAAATTTATTTTGAGTATTTTATATATATTGTTCAAAAAATCATGTAGAGAAAGCTTTATCTCTAAATTTTTAATCTAGATTTAAGAATGGAACTAATTAGATTAATTTTTTAAAGGGAACTAGAATGAAATTTTTAAAAGTATTTAAAGATACTCTTCCTATTTTTATAAGTTATTTTGCTTTGAGTTTTTCTTTTGGAATATTAGCTGTAAAGAGAGGAATAAATCCATATGTTGCTATTTCAATGTCTATATTTATATATTCTGGGTCCTTACAGTTTTTACTTCTAATGATATATAATAAGTTAACATTATTAGATATCTTTATCACTTCATTTCTGTTAAATTTTAGACAATTTTTCTATTCTTTAAGTTTTTTAGACAGATATAAGAACCATTTTTATAAAATTTTTACTCTTACAGATGAAACTTTTGCTATTTTAATTCATCAAAAAGAAAACCCAAAATATGATTTGTATGTATCTATCTTTAATCACTTTTATTGGGTTTTTGGAACCATATGTGGAATTATTTTTGCGCAACTTGTTAATTTCGAATTAAAAGGATTAGATTTTATTTTGGTTAGTTTATTTGTGGTTATTTTAATTGAAAATATTTTAAAAACAAGGAACATTTTTCCAGTTTTATTAGGCAGTATAGTTTTTTTTATATTTTATTTATTAGAAATAAAAAATATTTTAATTTTTTCAATTGTTTGTTCATTCTTCATAATTTATTTAAGGCGTAGACATGCTTGAAATAATTATTGGCGCAATAGCAAATTTATTAACTAGATTTTTACCTTTTATCTTCTTAAAAAGATACTCTAAGAAATTTTTATTTTTAAAAGATGAATTGCCAGTTGTTTTACTTACTATTTTAACTCTATATACAATTTTTCCAACTGGAGAAGTAAATTTAAATGAATTAAAATTCAGGCTTATAGGAATAATTGTAACTAGTATTTTGCATCTATTTTTTAGACAATTTTTATTGTCTGTATTTGTAGGTAGTTTTTGTTATATTTTATTGATAAATTTTTAAAAAATATTAATTGTATTGTTAAGTTGATATGTTATTTCTTAATTAGTATTTGGATGTTTCACTGTTTAAAAAAAAGTGTTCAATTATTCGGTAATTTTTTGTGTATTTTTTTAAAAATTTTTATTTTTTTTAAGTAAAAAATTGATATTTTGCCACCTAGGTTTTAGTTTGAAAATTTCAGATAATAGATAAAAAGAGCCACAAAATAATACACTTTTTTGTTGAGATGAATAATTTAAAGATTGTTTGATAGATGAGAAGAAAGGTAAGTTAAATTTACTACTAATGTCTTGGGCTAGAAGACTTCTTGAGTTAGAAGGAATTTGACAAAAATAAATATTAGGAGAAATTTCTTTTAGAATTTTTAACATGGTTTGAATATCTTTATCTTTTAAACAGCTAAAAACAACCGTTTGGGGAAAAATTTTTAACTTTGAAAGAGTTTTTTTAAGTAAAGATAGAGCAGCAGGATTATGAGCTACATCTAGATATATATCAGGGTCTTTAGAGACCTGTTGTAGTCTTCCCATAATAAAAGTATTGTTAATAGCTTCTAGGATTAATTGGGAAGAAGTTTTGAGCTGAAAAAAAGAAACAATAGCATCCCAGGCTGAAAACACTAACTGCAAATTTTCTTTTTGGAAGTCCAAAAGATAAGGAGAAATAGGTAGATTCATTTCCCAGGGATAGTATATTAAGCAGTTATCTGTAACTATAGAATAGTCAGGAGCATATTTAAATAAAACATTTTTGTTTTTTGCTGTTTCTATAAGAATAGATTTAGCTGTAGAAGTTTGCTTAGCGCTTACTACCAGAGATTTTTTTATAACACCTGCTTTGTCTTGAGCAATTTGAGATATATTAGAGCCAAGAATTTGGGTGTGATCTAAGCTAATAGGTGTAAATAGAGTAATAAAAGGATATAAGACATTTGTTGCGTCAAACTTTCCTCCTAGTCCTGCTTCAAAAAAAGCAATATCTACTTTGTGCTCTTTAAAGATAAAACATGCTAATAAAAAGATAAATTCAAAATAAGTTAGTTTTAGTGATTTACAATTTTGTAAAATGTAGTTGGCAGATTCTATCCATTCTTCATTGGATAGGGTGGTGTTGTTTATTTTAATCCGCTCTTTGACACTAATTAAGTGAGGAGAAGTAAAAAGGCCTGTTTTTAAGCCATGACTACGTGAGAGGCTTTCTAAAAAATGGGCGGTAGAGCCTTTTCCGTTTGTGCCTACTATGTGAACAATAGGACAAAAATCTGGATTTAAGTTAATTTTTTTTAAACCAGCTTGTACTCGATCTAGACCTAATTTCATTTTAAATAGGCCAAGTTGGCTTAAATATTTATTAACTTCTTGTATTGTTTTAAACATTACATTTTTGTAAAATTATTTTATTTTGTCTTGACAATTTTGCTAGTGGTTTCTAGCGTAGCTTAACGATAATTAAAAATTAAATTGTAAGAAGTTTAATTAGAGGAGTTTTAGAAGAAAGTAAATGGTCTTTCTTTATAAAAAAAGAGGAGAGTAAGCCTTGCTGTATCAACCAATTATTCAGAACTATCATGATTTTATTGTAGAGCGAGATAGAGATTTATGTATTAACTGTCGAGTTTGTGAAAGGCAGTGTTCTTACCTTGTACATTATTGGGATGAGAATAGGCAGAGGGTCATGCATGACAGTTCCAAGTGTGTGGGGTGTCATAGGTGTGAAGCTATGTGTCCTACAGGAGCTATAGTTATTAAGCGTAATCCTTCTCAGTTTAGAGAAAATTCTCATTGGAAGCCTTGGTTTTTGAAAAATGTTTATAAACAGGCAGAGAAGGGTGGTGTATTGTTAAGCGGTATGGGAAACCCTCAGCCTTATCCTGTTTATTGGGATCATTTGCTTTTGGATGCTAGTCAGGTAACTAATCCTTCTATTGATCCTTTACGAGAACCCATGGAGTTAAGGACGTACTTGGGATCAAAACCAGATGTTTTGCAATTTGAAGAAAAAGAAGAAAAGGTTAGTTTAAAAACAGAATTAAGTCCTCAAATAAAATTAAACTATCCTATAATGTTTTCAGCCATGTCTTATGGCTCTATTAATTTTAATTTACATATTGCAATGGCCAAAGCTGCTACAGAGTTGGGTATTGTTTATAATACTGGAGAAGGAGGTTTACACCCTGACCTTTATAAATATGGTCCTAATACTATTGTTCAAGTAGCTTCTGGTCGATTTGGCGTACATAGAGATTATTTAAATGCTGGATGTGGTATAGAAATTAAGATAGGACAAGGAGCTAAGCCTGGTATAGGTGGACACTTGCCAGGAGAAAAAGTAGATGCAGGAGTGTCCTTGACTAGAATGATTCCTGTGGGTTCGGATGCATTGTCTCCTGCACCTCATCATGATATTTATTCGATAGAAGACTTACGACAACTTATTTATGCCTTAAAAGAAGCTACAGAGTATAGAGTCCCTGTTTCTGTAAAAATAGCAGCAGTGCATAATGCAGCAGCAATTGCCTCTGGTATAGTTAGAGCTGGGGCAGATATTGTGGCGGTAGATGGTTTTAAGGGAGGGACTGGAGCTGCGCCAACTATGATTCGAGATAATGTAGGAATACCTGCAGAGCTTGCTTTAGCTGCAATTGATCAAAGATTAAGAGATGAGGGTATTAGGAATAGAGCTTCTATAGTAATTGCTGGTGGAATACGGTGTAGTGCAGATGTAGTGAAGGCAATAGCCTTGGGTGCTGATGCTGTCTATATTGGTTCAGCAGCATTAGTTGCAGTAGGTTGTACAATGTGTCAGCGCTGTTATACAGGAAAATGTCCTTGGGGTATTGCTACTAATGTTCCTTCTTTAGCAAGAAGACAAAACCCAGAAATTGCTAAGAAAAGGTTAGTAAATCTTGTAAAGGGATGGGCCCATGAAATAGAAGAGATGCTGGGTGGTATGGGATTGAATTCTATTGAGAGCCTTAGAGGTAATAGAGAAAAATTAAGAGCTGTTGGCTTAAATGAAGTGGAATTAGATATTTTTAGAGTAAAACCTGCAGGAAGGTAAAAATAAGATGAAGAGAGTTTATGTTAATCCAGAGGTTTGTATAGGGTGCAAGCTCTGTGAGTTAGCTTGTTTAACAGAGCATTCAGAAAGTAAAGATTTGATTTTAGCTTATACTCAAGAACGTCAGCAAGGACTTTTGCCAAGGAATACGGTAGAAGAGTCGGGCTGGATTACAGCTTCTTTAAACTGTAGACATTGCGAGGAACCTTATTGTGTTCAAGCTTGTATTTCAGGTGCTTTACAAAAAGACAAAGAAAGTGGCCGCGTGGTTTACAATGAGAAGCAATGTGTTGGATGCTGGTCATGTTTAATGGCCTGTCCTTTTGGAGCAATTAAAAGGCATCCTATTAAAGAAAAGATTGTGAAGTGTGATTTGTGTCCTGAGAGAGATATTCCAGCTTGTGTAAGTGCCTGTCCTAATCAGGCGTTAACCTTTGAGGAAAAATAAAATTTTTGAGGATAAGCCATGAAATATGTAATTATTGGAAATGGAGTTAGTTCTATAGGGGCAATTGAAGGTATTAGAAAGAGAGATGGTAACGGACAAATAACTGTTCTTACAGAAGAAAATTTTTTAACTTACGGACGACCTCTTATTTCTTATTATTTGGCGGGCAAGGTAGGTGATGATAAGTTAGCTTTACGTCCAGAAGATTTTTATGAGAAAAATAGAGTAGAGGTAAAACTAGGATGTGAGGTGATTAAAATTAATTGTGCGGATAAGAGGGTGATCCTTCGGGGAGGCGAGGAAGTAGAATATGATAGGCTATTATTAGCCACAGGAGGGACGCCCTTTTGTCCACCTTTAAAGGGTAGTGACGGAGAGGGAGTTTATTTTTTTACTACTCTTGCACATGCTAAAAAATTAGCTCAAGTTGTTGATAAACTAAAAAAAGTAGTGGTTATTGGCGGAGGTTTGATAGGTCTTAAAGCAGCAGAAAGTTTGTTTGACAGAGGAGTAAAAGTAAGCATTGTAGAGTTAGCTCCTAGAGTTTTGAGTGCTGCTTTTGATGATATTGCAGGTAAGATAGTAGCTAATAGATTAGAAGAAGTAGGTATTTCTATTTTTTGTAAAACTACAGCGCAAGAAATAAAACGTGATAAAGCTGGGAATATAAAGGGAGTATTATTGCAAAATGGGAAGTTTTTAGAGGCAGACGCTGTAGTAATTGCAATAGGAGTGGTTCCTAATATTTCTTTGGCTAAAGATGCAGGTTTAAAAATTAATAGAGGAATTATTGTAGATAAGTTTTTAACCACTAGTGATACGAATATTTTTGCTGCCGGAGATGTTGCTGAAGCATGGGATATGTTAGTAGATGAGCCGAGAGTAGTCCCAATCTGGCCAAATGCTTATTCCCAAGGTTATTTTGCTGGCCAGAATATGGCAGATGCAAAGGTTGAATATGAGGGTGGTATTCCTATGAACTCTATTGGATTTTATGGATTGCCTACTATATCTATTGGAATAGTAAATCCACCTAAAGATCAAGATTTTGAAATAGAAGTATTTGTTGATGAAGAAAAAGAAATTTATAGAAAATTAGTCTTTAAAGGTGATTTCTTAGTCGGATGTGTATTAGTAGGTGATATAGATATGGCAGGAAGATATGCTGGTTATATTCGTTTTCAAGTCCCAGTAAAAGAAGAGGAAGTTAAGTTTAATTTAAAAAATAATAAGCCTACTTACTTACAGTGGCCTGAAGAGATTTTTCAAGCTCGTTGGAATAAAGATGCGAGAATAAGATAAAGGGGAAATCCATGTTAAAAGAGAGAGTTTATTCTATTAAAGAGTATAAACATAAGGTGTTTTCTCAAAAAGAGTATATGAGAGAAAAAGATATTTCAGGTTGTGGTCTTTTTGGAGTGATAAATCGTAAGAAAAATTTGATTTCAGGGAGTATACCTGTTGAAGCCATTGCTGTTCAACATGATAGAGGAAATGGACTTGGAGGTGGATTTGCTGCATATGGTATTTACCCTGAGATGGAAGATAAATATGCTCTACACTTAATGTGTGATGATAAGGACGCTTTAAGTTGTGCAGAAGAATTAATTAGAAGATACTTTGATATTCATCTTTCAGAACCTATACCTACTAAAAGAACATTAAATATAGTAGAATCTCCCGTACTTTGGCGTGTTTTTGTTAGTGTAAAAGAGGATAGGCCTGCATGGATTACTTTAAATGAAGATGATTATGTGGTGGCTGTGGTAATGCAGGTTAATAAGCAAATTAAAGGGGCTTATATTTTTTCTAGTGGCAGAAATATGGGAGCCTTTAAAGGAGTTGGGTTCCCAGAAGATATAGGTGAGTTTTATAGATTAGATGAATATAAGGGGTATATCTGGACAGCCCACAATAGATTTCCAACCAATACTCCTGGTTGGTGGGGTGGAGCCCATCCTTTTACTATTTTAGATTGGTCTATAGTTCATAACGGAGAAATATCTTCTTATGGCATAAATAAAAGGTATTTAGCTGAACATAAATATGAATGTACTTTAATGACTGATACAGAAGTAGTAGCTTATCTTTTAGATTTATTTATTCGAAAACATGGTCTTAGTAAAAAAATGGCTTGTAGAATTTTTGCCCCACCTTTTTGGGATGAAATAGATAGAATGGAAGAAGAAGAGCAAAGAGCATATACAGCTCTTAGAATGGTTTATGGTTCTGGACTATTAAATGGTCCTTTTGCAATTTTATTTGCCAATCATGAAGGTTTGGTTGGCTTAAATGACAGAATAAAACTTCGTCCTTTAATTGTGGCAGAAAAAGGAGATGAAGTTTTTATGGCCAGTGAGGACTGTTCTATTAGAAGTGTTTGCCCAAATCCTGATAAACTTTGGGCTCCAAAGGCTGGTGAACCAGTAATAGTGGAACTTGAAAACTAAAAAGGGATGTTAGAATATGGCTAAGAATATAATAATTGATGCCAAAGGTATTTATTATAAAGACTTAAATCAAAAGATTAGGGAATTAATAAGACAAGGTTATCAAGATTTTGAGTTAGTAAATGTGAGTGGTCAAAGGTATTTAGCTACAGGTTTAGATGGCAAATATAATTTTTTAATTAAAGGAGTTGCTGGTCAGGATACTGCTGCTTTTATGCGAGGTCCATATTTAAGGATAGAAGGCAATGCTCAAGATGGTTTAGGAAATACAATGGATGATGGAAGAGTAGTAGTAACTGGTATGGCTGGTGATGTGTTGGGATATGCTATGCGAGGTGGAGAGATATATATAAAGGGTGATGTAGGATATCGTGTTGGTATTCATATGAAGGCTTATAAGGAAAAGCTCCCTGTAATAGTAATTGGCGGGAAAGCAGGAGATTTTTTAGGAGAATATATGGCAGGTGGAGTTTTAATTGTGTTAGGAGTATTTAGCCAACATCCCAATGCCCCTATTACAGGAAGAAGTTTGGGTACAGGTATTCATGGTGGGGTTATTTATATTAGGGGAGAAGTTCCAAAATATCAATTAGCATCTAATTTACTAGTAGAAGAAGTTGATGAAAAAGATATGGAACTTATTAAAATACAAGTTAAAAATTTTGCTGAAGAATTAGATGCAGATGCAGATTTGTTATTGAAGGAAAAATTTATTCGAATTCGACCAAAATCACATCGTCCGTATGGAAATTTATATGTACCAAATTAATTAGGATTCTGCTTTTAATAAAATATTTGGGAGAGAAAGCACAAAGAGCTTTATTCTATCTCTTACATCTCTGTAAATAGTTAGAGCTTCTTCTATATTTTGAGTTTGTGCACTAAGACTAGGAGGGTCGGGGAAACTATAGTGTATAGTTTTGCCAGGAAAATAAGGACAAGTTTCTTTTGCATGATCACAGAGCGTTATAATATAGTCGAATTTTTTATTTTTTAATTCATCAATAGTTTTTGAAAAGTGATTTGATATATCAATTCCTTCTTCTTGCATTACTTTTATAGCAAAAGGATCTACAACATGTTTTAGAACTCCTGCTGAATATGGTTCTATACATTTATTTAGTAAATGTCTTGCAAATCCTTCTGCCATCTGACTTCTACATGAATTTCCTGTACAAAGAAACAATACTTTTAATTTAGGTCGCATTATACTTTAAACTTAGAAACAATTTCTTTTAATTTAGTTGCAAGTTCCTGTAATTGTCTAGTGCTTTCGGCTACAGTAGTGCTGTTATCTTTCATTTGAGATACGGACTCATTAATAGTGATAATGTCTTGGGCAGTTTGTTTAGCTACAGTAGATGCCTCTGTAACGTTGTTGTTTATCTCTTCTAGAGCATTTGATGCAGTACCAATATTTTCAGCTATGTCTCTTGTAGTGACAGATTGTTCTTCAATGGCTGCAGCAATGGTGGTGACTATTTCATCTATTTCTTGGATAACTTCTAAAATTTTTCCTATTTGTTTAACAGTTTTGTCAGTGGCGCCTTTAATCCCATCTATTTTATTTTTTATCTCTTCAGTTGCTTGAGATGTTTGGCCTGCAAGTTCTTTAATTTCATTTGCAACCACTGCAAAGCCTTTCCCTGCCTCACCTGCTCTGGCAGCTTCTATTGTAGCGTTTAGAGCCAGCAAATTGGTTTGCGAGGAAATGGCTTTAATAGTTTCTAATACAGTAGTAATTTCTTGAGTTACTATGCCAAGTTCATTGACTTCATTTGAAGTTTCTTGTGCTATTTCCACAGCATAGTTACTTATTTCTTTAGCTTTACTTGTATTAGTTGCTATTTCTCCAATTGTCGCACTCATTTCTTCTGCTGCGGTTGCTACTGTATTTACATTTTCAGTGGTATTTTTTGAAGCATCTGCAATATTGTTCATATTCACACTCATTTCTTCTGCTGCGGTTGCTACTAAATTTGATTTTTGGGAATTTTCTTCTGCTATTTCAACTAATTTATCAGAAACTTTATTCAAGTTTATGCTAGAGTTTGCTAAAATATTTATTCCTTTAACTACTTCTCCTATTAGGTTACGCATATTTTGAGTCATAGTATTGATAGATTTGGATAAAAGACCAAGTTCATCTTCATGATGAGTTGTAATTGTAGCTGTTAAATCTCCATCGCTTACTTTTTTGGCGACTTCAGAAGACTCAATTATTTTAGATACAATTACTTTACAGATAAAGAAATTAATAAAAATTACTAAAAGAATAAATCCGCCCAGCATTATAAGCCCTGAAATTAATTGATTGTTTCTAAGGGTTGCCATTTCTTTAGCAATGCTTTGTTCTACAATCAGAGTGCCTAAGATAGGCTTACTAGCTCCATGACAGTGATGACAGTCTGGAGCATTTGGGATAGCTGTAATACTAGTAAAATAAGGATTACTATCTGTATTTATTATAAGATCATATGTTCCGCCTTCTTTTAGACTTTTTTTAACAATTTTAGTTAATTTTTTGTCCTCAGTTAAAGAAAAAAAGTCTTTATTTAGGTGTTGTTTTTGGGTGGAGTAACTTATAATTCCTTTAAAGTCAGTTAAGTAAACATTAATATCTTTATGTTTTTTAGCTAATTTTTTAAATTGATTAGCGGTGCCTTCATCATCTCCAGTAACCATGGGTTCTTCTATAGAGGATAAAAGAAGTTCTGAAGTTCTCGCTCCTGAAACTTTAAATACTTTAAAAAAAGCATCTTTTTGCCTTATATTATTGGTAATAAATAGAACTGCAAATACTATAATAAGAATACTTCCCACAATAAGACTTATCTTTGTTCCCAATGATTTACATATTGGAGTCATAGGCTTAGCCTCACTTTTATTAAAAAGTTTAATTAGTTAATTCGTATTTTGTAAATAGAATCAACCTAATCCAAGTTTATCTTTTTGGCAACAGTTTTTGTCTGGGAGATTAATTGTTCATATTTTTGCGAATATGGGAATAAAAGGAAAAATATATGAGAGGATAAGAAAAAATTTATTTTAGGTAAGGGAAAAAACCCTTACCTAAAAGAGTTAATATTATTATTTGTTTTTTACCAACCTTTTTCTTCTAATATGTGTTTTATTTTTTCTTCGTGTTTTTTTTGAATCAAAATCATCTTTTGGTTTTTAGCCTCTTGGATTTTTTTTAAAAGTTCTTTAATTTCAGCTGGCTTTTCTACAAAGTCAAAGGCCCCCAGTTTCATTGCCTCAACACTTTTTTGTACACTGGCCTGACCTGTTAAAAGGATTATTTGAACTTCTGGCATTTCTTGCTTTATTTTTTTTAAGGTTTCTATACCATCCATACCAGGCATAACTAGATCTAATATTATAGTATCAAAATTATCTTTTTTTAGTTTTTGTATTGCCTCTGCACCTGAAGAAGCAGTTGCTACTTCCAAACCTCTTGTCTTCATTCGTTCTGCTAGAGAATTGCAAAATTCTTGTTCGTCATCTACAATTAATACCTTTGTATTTTCCATATTTCACTCCTTAGGTTAGAGTTATAAAGATAGTTTGTTTTTCTTTATCCAATGTATAGTCCAACTTTAAAAATTTTAAAATTTCTTTAGTATTATTACTAATATAATAACACGGACTTATGTTTATTTTGTGTTCATTGGTTGAGATATAAATAGTTTTAGGAGGGTCTTTAGCTATAATGTCATTTAAAATAGAAACAATTAGATTAAATAGGATAAGAGGTTGAGTAATAATGGTCTTATCAGATTGAGTTTTTAGTTGTAAGTCCACATTCTTCATTTTAGAGATTCTATTATAAGTACTTATAACCAAGTTTAATAACTTGTTAAGGTTAATAGAAGACTGTTCTTGGTCTGGCATATGAGCTAACATATTAAGATTTTGGACAATAAGGTTTGCTCGCCTGGCTTGTCTGCTAATTGAGTTTATAATTTCTTCAATTTTTTCAATAGATAGGGGTTTACCTTCTTTTTGTAAAAATAAGAGGTCTTCTAAGAGACCACTTTGTTCTTGGATAATAGCCAGACAATTTTTTATTTCATGGGAAATGCTAGCTGTTATTTGGCCTGAGAGTTTAATATTAAACCATAAAGGATGTGTAAGATTATTCATGAGTTGTAGCTCCTATTTCGTTTAATTTGTGTAAAAAATCTTCAAAATCAACAGGTTTTACTAGATAAAAGCAACTTCCTTTGTCACAGGTAGCGTGAAAATCTTGTTCTGAACCATGTCCAGTTAAGAATCCAAATTTTAGATTTGGTTGGATTTGTTTGAGTTTATCCATTAACTCAAGTCCACTTAATTTAGGCATTTTCATATCTAAGATAGCTAGGTCATAAGTATGTTTTTCAGCAAGGCTGAGTGCTTCTTCTCCTGTGGTGGCAAAGTCTGCCTCAATACCTCGAAAAGAAAGGCGTTCAGCAAGAGTTGCAACTAATTCTTCCTCATCGTCTACTAATAGTATTTTCAATTTTAACCTCCCACTTTTAAGGATTTACTGGCAAACTAATAGTAAAAGTTGTACCTTTACCAACTTCGCTTTTAACAGATATATCTCCTTTTAATTTTTTTACTAATCCATAAGTAATAGATAGTCCAAGCCCTGTTCCGCCTTTATCTTGTTTAGTAGAAAAAAATGGCTCAAAGATTTTTTTTAGATTTTCCTTTGGAATGCCTATACCGTCATCTGTGATACTTATTCTCACAATATTTTGTTTTGGAGATTCTAGAGCGATAATAATATGTCCACCTTTAGAAACAGCAGCAAAAGCATTGTTAATTATGTTTAAAAAAATTTGTTGTAGCTTACCTCTATCGCTTTTTATAAGAGGAATTGTATGTTTTTTGATAATTTTAACATCTATGCCTCTGTATTCAGCTTCTTTATGTAAGAAACTCAAGACTTCTTTAATCAGAGATTCTAAATCTACCTCTTCCATCTTTACATCTACGTGACGAGCAAAGCCAAGTAGTCTATGGGTTATTTCTCTACATCGTTCTACTTGTTTTAATATGGATTCAACTAAGTCTAATAATTTTTTGTCATGTTGATATTTTTTAGAGTAAATAAAAAGGTCTTTCATAAGACCTGCTTTTTCATTTATAATAGCTAGAGGGTTGTTGATTTCATGGGCAACTCCTGCTGCAAGCCTACCTATAGATGCTAGTTTGTTAGAATGTTCGGCCTTGTGAAGGAGAGCTAGCCTTCTCATATCTGCATAATAAATTTTAGTTACTAGAGATGTAGAAATAAATATTACTACTCCTAACACTATTATTAAACTAAAACCCAAGACGTAAAAAGTTTCCTTTTTTAAGGAATTTAATCCGCTTCTCAATACAAGAGGTTTTTTTACTAAGGCAAAAATAAAAGGTGAATTCGGAATACGAGTATAACCGAGTAACCACTTTAAGCCATTGTGATCTGTTATTTCACATATTCTCTTTACCGCTTTACACTTGGGTAACTCAATTGGAAATGAAGATAAGACTTTCCCAAAAAATTTAGAGTCTGTCTGTAGGATGTTCTTTTCATTTAAAATAAAAGCGTCACTAGTAGAATCTGTTTCTAAACCAGATATTATTTGATTAAACTTATTGGTATCTATTGTTGACCTAAGAATGAAAAAATCTCCATTTGGAAGCATTTTTTTTATAGCAATAATAAAATGAGGCATGTTTCTATAGCCTAAGAAAATATCACTAACGTAATATTCTTTTAAAATAACTTCCTTATACCATTCTTGATTTTCATAGTTTTTGCCTTTTAAGTTATATGGTCCGACATATACGGTTTGGGTACCTTTGGAATTTATTATACCAAGATCTACAATCCCTCCAAACGCTTTTTGGAAATCTGTATATATTTTCCCAAGTTCATCTTGTTTAGAAAGTTTTGCAAAGGAATTGTTTTCTACAATGAACTTAAGAGCACATTTTCTTTCCTCTAAAAAGAAACTAATGCTATTTTTAGTATTTGAGATTAAACGTATTAAAGGATATTCTACTTCTGCTTGAATTGCTTTCTCATAAATACTTAAATTTAGAAAAGTAAGCACAAATAAGGGAACACTTGCAACTAAAGAAATAATAGCAATTACACCTATCCATAATTTGCGATAATCAAAAAGAGATTCTTTTTGTTCTAGATTAGGGTCTCGGTCTTCCCAAAAAGGTGGTTTAAAAAAATTTATATTTTTAATAGACTTTATCATTCTAATTCTCTTATTTTTTGCAGTAATTTTTGAAAGTCGACAGGTTTGTTTAAATATTCCTTGGCCCCTAGTTCTAAACACAATTCTTTTTCTTTTGTAGATCCATGACCTGTTATAATAAAAACGGGTAAATTAGGATGATTTTCATAAATCCATTTTAAAACTTCTATCCCACTTATTCCTGGCATTTTTAAATCTAATAAGACAAGATCAGGTTTTTTCTCTTTGATTATTTTGATAGCTTGTTCACCATTTATGGATTTTAGACATAAATATCCTCTTAGCTCTAATCTCTCTGCCAAGGCACTTAAATAATCTTTTTCATCGTCTACAATAAGAATTGTGGATATAATCATAAAATTATCCCTAAAGTTAACAAAGTCAATCCAGTTTTGTGAAAGAGTATTTTATATTCTACTTTAAAACATTTTTTATCTTTAAGGCAAGCAGAAAAAATAATTCTTAGAAAGTTTATTTTTTAAACAGTTTTTTGCTTTAAGTTTAAAAATGAAACGCAGAAATTATAAAAAATAAATTTATTGAACATAGGGTGTTGTTTAGAAAAAATGGTTGACACAAAATTCACAAGGCAATAAACCAAAACAGGTGTTGCACAATTTAACATTAGGAGAGAGGGTATGGTTAAAAAAATGTGGCAAAGACTGATGACAGCTTTTTTTATTATTTTGGCTAGTCCTTGGATTGCTTTCGCTGCAGAGGGTGTTTCTACTGGTGTTAAGCCTTGGTGGTTTTGGCCTCTTATTTTATTTTTCTTTTGTTTAGGTTTGGGAGTTATTGCTGTTCTTGCTGGTGTAGGAGGAGGAGTATTGTATGTTCCTTTAGTAAGTGGATTTTTCCCTTTTCATATTGATTTTGTAAGGGGTGCAGGGCTGATGGTTGCATTGGCAGGTGCCTTAGCTGCAGGTCCTGGTCTTCTAAGGCGTAACTTAGCGAGTTTGCGTTTGACTTTGCCTATTGCTTTGATTGCATCTGCCTGTTCAATTGCAGGTGCATTTTTAGGACTGTATCTTTCTGGCTTAAATCCTGGTTATGTTCAGACAGCTCTTGGTATTACTATTATGGGAATAGCTATCCTTCTTCTTTGTTCTAAAAATACAGAACGCCCTGTGGTTACAAAGCAAGATGCTATTGGTTTAGCTTTGGGGTTACAAGGTGCTTATGTAGAAGAAGGTACTGGAGAGATCGTGGAGTGGAAAACCCATCGTACTTTAACAGGTTTGTTATTATTTATTGTTATTGGAGTGTTGGCTGGGATGTTTGGGTTAGGTGCTGGTTGGGCTAATGTGCCTGTGTTAAATTTGGTGATGGGAGTTCCTCTTAAGATATCTGTGGCAACAAGTAAATTTTTACTTTCAATTACAGATACCTCTGCAGCTTGGATTTATTTAAATAAAGGATGTGTTATTCCTCTTATGGCTATTCCTTCAATTATAGGTTTGATGTTAGGTTCTTTTATTGGAGTTAAAGTTCTAGCTATAACCAAACCAAAAGTTATTAGATATATAGTTATAGGGGTTCTTTTCTTTGCAGGTTTTAAGGCTATAGATAAAGGCATGGGATGGAATATAATCGGATAAAATAAAGGGGGAGTATTATGAATAAAGATAATATAGATTTAACAAAGCCATTACCCCAGCAAATTACTTATTCTAATATTTTGTTTTGGGGAGCATGGGGAGGTATTGCTTTAATGACTTTAACTTATATTTTATATGTATTTCATATTTTACCTCCACATGTAGATGTAAACTTAGTTGTGCAAAATTGGGATAAAGGTGTTCAAGAATATATGCATATCACTAATTCTCCTCATGGGTGGGGATGGTTGTTTTTACTCCATAGAGGAGACTTTATTAATTTTTTAGGAATAGCAATGTTAGCTCTTTTGACGATAGTTTGTTATCTCGTACTTATTGTTGGATATTTAAAAGTGAAAGATAAAGTATATGCAACCATTGCTTTTTTAGAGGTACTGGTTTTAACTTTAGCTGCTTCAGGTATTTTAGGGTCTGGAGGACATTAAACTATTTAAAAAGAGGTGAAATATGTCTCCAAAAAAGAAGATTAAGATTTTATTAGTTGATGATGAAATAGAGTTTTTAAACTCAATTGCAGAAAGAATTAATTTACGAGGCTTTGAGGCTGTTACTGCTACCTCAGGAGAGGAAGCCTTAGAATTAGTTAAAAAAGAAACTTTCTATGCTGCAGTTATAGATTTAAAAATGCCAGGTCTGGATGGATTAGAGACAATTAAAAAACTTAGAGAACAAAATCCCAAACTTCACACCATTTTGCTTACTGGATATGGAGATGAGAAAGTAAAAGAAGCTACTTTGGCTTTAGAATCAGAATATTTTGATAAAGCTGATATGCCTAGTTTTTGGGATTATTTAAAGAGATTGGCCCATAGGGTAGAAGATACTATGGCTGCTGCTGGTTTAGCTACTCATGGCGATTTAGAAGATGCTCAAAAGATAGAAAAAGGTGAAGAATAATAAAATAAAGAGGGGAAAGGTTTTTCCCCTCTTGTTTTTATTGGTCTAAGTTATAAAGTTTTAATTTTCTCCAAAGAGATGTTCTACTAATTCCTAAAATTTTTGCTGCTTCATTTTTACTTCCCTTTGTAAATTTAAGAACTTTTAGAATATATTCTTTTTCTATTTCATCTAATGTTTTTAGATTATGGTTTTTTATTGGTGAAGAAGGATTTTTAAATCTAGATGGTAGGCAGGTTAACGTAATTTCTTCATTTTCAGCCAAGATTACAGCCCGTTCAATTGCGTACTCTAACTCTCTTACATTTCCTGGGAAATCATAGTTTTTAAAAGTGTTTAACACTTCCTCAGAAATTTTATTTACATTTTTACCAAATTCTTGAGCATATTTGTTTAAAAAATAGTAGGCTAATAAAGGAATATCATCTTTTCTTTCTCGTAGAGGAGGTAACTCCAGTGAAACAGCATTGAGACGAAAGTATAAATCTTCCCTAAATTGTCCTTCTTTTACTTTTTGAATTAAATTTCCATTAGTTGCCGCAATTATTCTTACATCAACTTTAACTTCTCTGTTCCCTCCGTAAGGGATAAAACTCTTTTTTTCTATAAACTTTAAAATCATGCTTTGAATCATTAAAGGAGCATTTTCTATTTCATCTAAAAAAAGAGTACCTCCTTCTGCTACCTCTAAAAGTCCTATTCTCTTTCTGGTGGTTCCTTCTAAATCTTCATGTTCTTCTCCAAAAATTTCTTTTAAAAGAATTTCTGGATTAAATGTACTACAATGAATTGCTATAAATTTATTTTGTTTTCTAAAACTAAGACTGTGCAAAGTTCTTGCTATTAGTTCTTTACCTGTTCCTGTTTCTCCTACTATAAGAATAGGGCAATCTAAAATTGCTATTTTATTTAAATTCTTTTTTAGTTTTTGAATTTTTTGGGTTTCTCCTATAATCCATGGGATCCTAGAAGCTGTAGGATTAGATTTAGGAGAAATTTTGTTTTCTGGAGTAAAGTGTCCAATGATATTCCATAATTCGTCTAGATTTGATTTGTCTATTATAGGTATGGTTTCGTTTTTTTGAGATGCTTCTTTTGCATATCCAGTAACCAGGGTAACTTGTAAATTTGGTTTAAGTTTTTTTAATTTAACAGCTAATTCAACGCCATTTAGATCTGTTAGACTATAATCTACTATGGCCATATTAAGAGGATGATGTTTGGCAATTTCAATAGCTTCTGCAGCAGAAGATGCTAGTAATGGACGGAAATTCCTAAGACTTAGCCTTTTCCCTAAGGTATGGAGAAAATCTGGTTCATCATCAACTATAAGAACGTATGGAGAATTTATCATAATTTTATCCTTTTTTTCTAAAATTTAATGTAAGAGTGTAGAAAAGGCAAGGAATAGTGTTGAACAATACAACATATAGGCAGATTTTTAAAAAAATCTGCCTATATGTGTAATTATGTGATTTAAGGAAAGAAGATAGAGATATGTTATTTTTACAAGTTTAATAGATAATATCTTAAATAAATATATCCCATAGCTAGAGCTAAAGTTATAATGGTAACAGGCACTCCATATTTAAGGAATCTGATGAAGGAGATGGGGTGACCTGCTTTTTCGCTCATTCCGACGACGATGACGTTAGCGGAAGCGCCGATAGGCGAGCCGTTACCGCCGAGGCAAGCGCCAAGAGCTAGAGACCACCAGACAGGCATCATGGCGGCATGTTGGATATGTTCCATGGTAGCTTGGGAGGTTAATCCATATACTTGGTGGACCATGTCAATGAGAAGAGGGTTCATGGTAGCGACAAAGGGGATATTATCTACAATGGCAGAGGCAATTCCAGAGAACCAGACCATAACCATAGAGAGTGTGAGCATATTATTGGGTTGAGGGTTAGTTAAGTCGATCATTTTTTTAGACATGAGTTCTACAAGACCTACTTTTACGATACCGCCAATGATAATAAAAAGGCCGATAAAGAAGAAGATAGTAGGCCATTCTACTTCAGCGAGAATATCATGTGGATTTTCTCCAGAGATGAGGAGTAAAGTAGCTGCACCCATAAGGGCTACAGTAGCTGGTTCATAGTGAAAGAAGCCATGCAAGATAAAGCCTACAATGGTTAAACCTAGGATTGCGAGAGATTTTTTGAGCAGAAGAGGATCAGTGATAAGTTCGTTTTCATTCATAGCCATAATTTTCTTTTTATTTTCTTCTTTTACATGCAGTCTTTTGGCAAAGATAAACTTCCAAACAATTAACCAAGCAGTAAAGATGATAATAATTGCAGGAGTAAGATGGATAATAAAATCCATAAAATTGAGCCCTGCTTTAGATGCGATCATGATATTAGGAGGATCTCCGATAAGTGTTGCAGTACCTCCAATATTAGATGCTAATGCCTCAGTGATAAGATAAGGAACAGGATCAACCTCTAATTGTTCAGCAATAAGTAAAGTAACCGGAGCTAGGAGTAAGACAGTAGTGACATTATCTAAAAAGGCCGAGCCAATGGCAGTAATAATGGCGAAAATAGCCATAATTTTAAAGGGTTCTCCTTTGGCAAATTTAGCAGATTTAATAGCTACATATTGAAAGACGCCAGTTTTAGTCATGACATTAATAATAATCATCATCGAAATAAGTAAAAAGATAACATTCCAATCCACGCCTAGTTCAATGTCATGAAAGGCTTCATGTTGTAGTAGGATTTTAAAGATTAACATTAAGGCTGCGCCAAAAAGAGCCACCTTTGTTTTATGTATCTTTTCCGAGACAATCACTGCATAAGCAATGATAAAAATGAGTGTAGCTGTCCAAAACATTAAAGTCCTCCTTTATTGTTCTTCTGCAATTAGCTTGGCATAGCACTCTTGAATTTTTTCAGGACAATCAATGGTACTAACATCCACAGCTTGGAAATTTTTTAAGGCACAGTACTCGCAGATACTAGAAAAGTAGGCTAAAATATCTCTGCGATTGACCTCGCCCACCAGTCTTTTGTTTTCATCTAAAACTGGCAAAGAATTAATTCCTCTTTCTACAATCAAGGCCTCAGCTTCCATAACATGATCAGTAGGTTTTAAATAAACAAACTCAGTAATCATAATATCTTTTGCTTTTTTAGCCTCTACCTTTTCAATGCATTTTCTTA